>JAIEOS010000012.1 GCA_019750295.1 Bdellovibrionales bacterium
CGACCTTTCCCGCCGCCTTTTTTCCGAAGCTATTGAAGAGCTTAAGCTTGAAGAACAGAGCTTCCCCGAATTCATCGCAGCAGAACGTCTTGTAGTCCTAATTTACTGCACCCTAATGGATGCACAAAAAATCTTCGATCTTACCGGAGCAGTCATTGAAATTGAGCTGGCAACCGAAGTTACTCTTGATTGGGAATTGATTGAGCATCCAGAGAAGTTTCTCGGCTCTAAGCCATCGTTCCTAGCTCCTTTAAAAGATGCGCCGAGTGTTGTTGTCCTCGATACGGGCGTAAATAAGACTCATCCTTTTCTTTCCAACGCCATTGCTTTAGCTGGCTCTGTACATCCCGACGATAAGGATCATAGCGACGGACATGGGCACGGCACGAATATGGTTGGCGTCGCTTTACACGACGAGGCTGTCAGTTCGATTGCTCGAAGCGGCGGCGCTCAAAAACATACGCATTGGGTTGAGAGTATCAAGTTATTCACGGGCGATGCCTCTCGGTTGGCATCGCGTTCAAATGCGCCATTCTGGCCAAACATGACCCAACAAGCCGTCGAGCTTTCTCAAGAAAAGGGTAGAAAGTCAGAACGAAAGGCATTTGTTCTGGCTGTAACCGCCAACAATATTGAACCTGGTTCAGCAACTAGCTGGAGTCTTTCACTTGATGAATTGGCTTTTAACGAAGGCAAGGGACGCCTGTTCTTCGTGAGCATTGGAAACTCAGATGGCGAATCTTACTCCAAAATCATTAAGAATTTTCCCCACGAACTTATGTTGAGTAAATTGAAGGACCCATCTCAGTCGTTTAATTCTGTAACAGTCGGTGCGTTCACTAGCAAAGATGTCTTACCTGCGACCGACAGTTATAGGAACTACAGTCCACTCGCGAAAAGAGGTGGTGTGTCTCCACATACTTCTTCCGGCTTGCCATTCAAAACTGGCTATCGTGTACCCATCAAACCAGAGATAGTATTTGAGGGCGGAAACTTAGCGGTTGATAAAACGAATTTCTCAGATGATCGCGTCCCCACATTAACGACAACTACAACTGGCAGAGATCATCTCAACATGCCGTTTCAAGTTATGTACGGTACAAGTCCGGCGGCGGCTTTAGCCGGCTGCCTGTCGATGCAGATTTGGAATGAAAATCGAAATCTCTGGCCTGAAACAGTCCGCGGGCTAATGGTCCATTCTGCCTCTTGGACACCTGAAATGATGCAGCTGTTACCCTCAAAAGACGATCGCCTTGCCCTCTGCGGGTATGGAGCTCCGTCTCCTGAACTCGCTTTGTTTTGCACGAAGGACCGAGCTACAGTTATTGTGCAGGACTCATTGCCTAACTTGCAGAAAATTGCATCGAATACAGAACGACAGATGAAAACGTTTTCGCTTCCCGTGCCGAAAGCAACGCTGCTCGCAAATCCAGATGCAAAAGTAGAGCTTCGAGTTACTCTATCGTATTTTGCAGAGCCGAACGCAGCAAAAGGAATTCCCACGCGAGGCATGGATTTACTCTGGGATATCCAAGGGCCAGCAGAAGAAGATGACGAGTTCCTAAAAAGAATCAATGACGATATGCGGGAAGGAGATGAAGGCTCACCCGGCACCAAAAGCTTTAAGTGGGAAATAGGGATTCGCAATCGCCGCAGAGGAACTGTCCAAGGAGATCGCTGGAGTGGCTCTGCTGCTGATCTTGCGGGGGCGAAACTTATCGCAGTCTACCCAAAAAATGGATGGTGGAATTTTCGCAAAGATATGAAGTTTCAAAGCACTAGATTTTCGCTAATTATTTCAGTTATTACCCCAGGCATCGATGTCTATAATGAGATCAAGAATTCAATTGAAGTTGAAACCGAAATCGAAATTGATTTGTAATTTAACTGCCTTTGAGATGCGCCTTAGAGCCGAATTGGTGACAAAAATATATTCACCAAAATCCAGGCACTGTCCCCACGGGACTACTTTTAAGCACTTTAGAGCAGAATTTATCAGCACTACATTTTGGAGAATTTCCGTTCAGTGTTTTCACCCATGCCTTCTGATCAGTGATAGTCTTCTTCCAGAATTTGAGCCTCATTTTAGCAGGAAAGCTAGGTTCAACGTCCTCAAGGCACCAGCAAGGAACCAAGATAAACCCTGGCTCGATTCTAAGGGCCACATCATCAGCGACGAAGAGTTAAAAGCCATCTCGAAAGATTGGGACCAACTGATCTGGGAGAAATACCTAGAATCACTTGATGTGACACTTTCGGATCGACAGCCTAGGCCATGCGACTACGATGAGATGGCCGAAAAAATGGAGCACACTTGCTTTGAGTTTTCGCAAACCGACGCAGACGATGAAACCAAAGACAAGATAACTCAATTGTTTAGGCAACTATCGCCACAACAACAGAAAATACTCAAAATGATTTTCTGGGAAGGCCGAAGCGAGAGGTTCATCGCTCAGAATCTTCGGGTCTCGCGCTACACGATCAAGACACTTAAGAAGCGATCTTTAAAAAAACTGAGCGCTCTTTTGAAGCAGGTGTCCCCCATTTCGCCCTTAATGAGAGGTAAAGAATATTCTCTCAAGCAAGGGGGCGACAATGACAAAGGGGTTCTTTCGCTGGCTAAGAGGCATTTGCCGAAAGCTAGCTAGAAAAAATGAAAACATCGAAGACTGGGAGCGCTTAGAATTTCGAGCCAATAAGCCGGCAAAAAAACGAGACGAGCTATGAAGGCCGAAATTCTTGCCCGCGCTTCCAGTTTTCTTCCTAAGAGAAATCTTGATGAATCAAAAGACATCAGACTTCTGCATGAGCTGATGCCAAATTTAAGCGATGAAAAGGTTTTAGCCGTTTACTTCCGTTTTTGGGAGAGGCTTTTGATTGATGAAATTGCAAAAATTTTGGGTCTCACTTGGGATGAGGCCGACAAGCTTATCGACAGCGCGATTTTAGAGTTGAGAGAAGGTTTTTTAACAAAACAAGCCGCCGAACAAAAAGTGGCCGCTTAAAAAATACCAAGGAATTACGATGCAACAGCAAATGACAAAAAAAGAAAATAACGAAGAATCAAACCAGTACTTTAGGTTTCAGGTCTTTCAAGGAGAGAAAGATCCAGGCGGAAAAGTAAAAAAGAATAAAAGCGTCGGCATGGCCTACTTAAGAAATGGGCAAAATATTTATACGCTTAGGCTTTGGATGTTTTCTTGGGACAGGTACTACATTTTGCCGAATAAAAATGATTCGTCAAAATACGTTGTGATGACAAGAGAGCCTAATAGAAACTCTCAGGCCAAGAACAAGTTTTATTGGAACATCGTCGGCAGCTGAAAAGTAGATTCGGTTCAAGGTTTCATCAGCTTAGAGTTCGACCTCTTAGCTAAGCCAATTTATGTGAGCATTCACCCTGAGGGTTCAGCGTCCTCACACGCACTGCCGGAGCCAGAGCTTCTGGTTGATGCTGCGTAATTAAAATTTGAAAAAACAAATTGCGACTTAAAACAAATTACCAAGGAGTTTCATGTGAAACATCAAAAAGTATTACTAGTGCTAGGGATTTGCATTCTAACGATGGCTCTAATGCCAGAGCTGGCTCATGCCGGTCTTGAATCAAGTTTAATCGGAATAAAGACAAAGTTAACAGGCGTGATTATGCCGCTACTCTCGGTGATCGGAATTGCCATTGCGGCAGTCTCGTTCTTTACCGGGAACCCGCAAGCAAAGCAGCACATTGTCTACGCGGTGTTGGGCTGTATGTTCGGCTTTGGGGCGCAAGCCATCGTGGATTTTATTGCGCAAACGGTTCGCTAAGAATCTGGGGGTAAAAAATGGATGATGAACTACTCACAAGCCGTGTGCCAAGGGCACTAGAAATGAAATCAAAACTCTTTGGCTACGAATTGCCAGATTTGCTTTTGATTTTCATGAACCTTGCAATCACGAACCTTGTTTTTGGAACAACGTCCTTTCGCTATCCGCTAGTCTGGGGAACAACGCTATTCCTAGCGTTGTTCCTCTTTTTCGCGAAGCGTGGAAGGGCTGACAATTATTTGCAGCACTTAGCTGAGCACTATGTTCGCCCGGTGTACTTTGCGGCGGGCCGCAGTGACAAAATCTACCGCTTATTTAAGAGGAGCAAGAAATGAAAATTCAAAAAGATGCAAGCCTTGCTGAAGAGCTTCCCTATTGGGACTTTGTGCAAGGACCAAAATCCCACGCTATTTTATTTGACGGCTCCTTGGTTGGGGGCTTGCGTGTGGGCCTGATCGACATCGAGTGCTTTGACGAATCTGAAACAAATAACTTTGCGACAGGTCTAAGATCGGCTCTGAATTCAATCTCTGAGGGCACCACGTTGCAATTCGTGCTTGGAGTGAGGTCTGACTTTACGGACATGCTTGATCTTCATGAAAAGGGTAAAATCCAAGATATTCATCCCTTGGTAAAAAGCATTTCTGATTTCAGAGAGCGATCTTTAAAAAATGACATGGATGATGGCGAGCTTTATCGTCCTGAGCTGTGCATCTATGTCAGGGTGCCGGTTGTTGAGACCAAAAAGACAAGCATTTTTAAAAAGAAAGAGCTTTTTAACGAGGCTTCAGCAGCTGCTTATCAAGAAACTCTAGAGACCTTAAGTCAAAACATTGAAAATCTAAAATCGAGCTTCGATTCATTGGGTCTTCATTGTGAAGAATTAAACAAAAATGAAATTTTAGAAAATATTTACGAATTTCTAAACCCCAAGCGCTCACGCTCTGAGCCTGCTCCTTTGGTGAAAGCATTGGAGATTCCTGATCTTGAAAAGGAAGTTTTAAGTGAAGCCGATTGGCTCGCCAGCCAATCTCCAAGGGAGCAGCTTGTCTTTGGTGATTTGGTTTTAGGTTTTGAGCAATTCACATTGGATGGGTTTTATCATCGAATCATTACCTTAAAAACTTTGCCCGAGATCACCTATGCCGGAATGATGGCTAATTTCTTAAGGCTTCCGTTTCACTATGATTTGATCTTGTCGATGCACGTGCCGCCGCAATCAAATGAAATGGCAAAGCTTCAGCAAAAGCGAAAGATGGCCCATTCCATGGCGATGACAAGCGGCGGGAAAGCGAGCGACCTTGAAAGTGAATCAAAGCTTTCCTCTACTGAAGAGTTGATTCGAGAACTTCTAAACACGGGACAGCGTATTTACGCCGTTCAGATGAGCGTAGTTTTAAAAGCTCCTGCAACTATGGAAGGAACAAAACAACTGAACCGCGAAGTTCGAGAAGTTTTGTCAAGGTTCAGGGGGCTGCAAGGAGCCGAAGGCTTGGAAGAAAGTGTTGGGGCGTGGAAGGTACTAAAAAATGATCTTCCAGCAGCTCCGCTGCATCTAGAGCGTGCTCGCAAAATGAAAACCAATAACTTAGCTGATTTTATTCCGGTGTATGGCCCGCGCGAAGGTGATCAAGACCCTGCGGTGATTTTTAGAAATAGGATCAACGGACTCGTGAGTTACAATCCCTTCGATTCTGAGCTGCCGAATTACAACTGCCTTGTCACGGGATCGTCAGGCGCGGGAAAAAGTTTTTTAAATAACTGCATCCTGCTTCAAGAACTTGCAAGAGGCCTACGGGTTTTCATTATTGATATCGGCGGGTCTTACAAGAAGCTCACCGAAGCTCTCGGCGGCCAGTATTTAGAAATGAATTTGTCCGAAGAGTACCGAATCAATCCATTTGATATACCTGACCCTCATCAGGAGCCAAGCAACCAGAAGCTAAAATCACTTCTAGCCGTGATTGAAAGCATGGTGAGTGAGGACGAAAAAGCAAAGCTGCCTAAACTTGATCGTGCCTTACTAGAGCGAGCCATCATTGAACTCTATAAAAGCCGAAGAGCTAAGGGTGAGGTGCCCACGTTAAGTGATCTTGCGCGATACCTATCGGCATTTGAAGAAAGCTCGATGAAGGCAGTTTCAAAAATGCTTTACCTTTGGACTGGTGAGCGGCCCTATGGACGTTTGCTTGACGGCCCCGGCAGTTTGAGAACTGACGCCTCCATTTGCACTTTTGATCTTAAAGGGCTTTCGGCATTTCCAGATTTACAAAGCGTGATGATTCTAATTTTAACTGATTTTATCTTAACGCAAGTCGAAGGTGACCGTACTTCAAAAAAACGAATCATCTTAGATGAGGCGTGGGAGCTATTAAAATCAAATGCTGCGGCCTCGTTTATGGAGTATTGCGCACGGACTTTAAGAAAAACTGGCTCTGGAATCACTTTCATCACTCAGGGGGTTGAGGAGATTGTTGCAAGCCCCATTGGTCCCGCGATTTTGAACAACACCGCGACGAAGTTTGTTATGCTTCAGCGCGGAGACTCTGAAATTCTGCGAGACACTTTAAAACTCAACAACCAAGAACTGGGGTTGATTCACTCCTTAGGGCAAAAGAAGGGGGAATTCTCTGAAGGCTTTATGATCGAGGGCGATCATCGGCAGGTTGTGAGAATTTATCCAAGCCCATTTGAATATTGGCTTTCAACTTCGGACGCTCAAGACAACAAGTACCTAAGTGAATTAAAAGCCCAAGGACTTGATCTGGTTAAAGCCATTGAGCAAGCAGCCGTTACCTACCCCAAAGGAATATCCGTTGGGCGAAGAAAGGAATCCGCATGACGAAATTTAAGAAATTTTTTGTGATCGCAACTTTATGCTTTTGCTTAGGGGCACCCAAGCCCGCAAAGGCAGATTTGTTTGGCGGTGATGTGGCGGTGCTGGTGCAAATCTTAGCCAATGCCATTCAACAGTTGGCCCAGCTCCAGCAGATTCTTTCCACTGGCGGCGATACGCTGGGGCTTTTAAGAGAAATTAACCGAGGAATCCGAGATGGGCTCAACGTGCTCCAGATGATAAATCCAAAATTTAACCCTGGCATCTACGGAAGTGTTGATACCGCCGACCAGGTTTTAAGAATCATTGATGATCTTTACGGAAAAATTCCGCAGACCGCAGAGCTTAAGCTTCAACAGGCGCAAGACCTATCGGCTTCTGAGAGTATTGCCATGAACGCTCCGCTCTTTAAGTTTGCCGATGAGGCAGATGCGGAAAGCAAAAGAATTTTTGCCCACTCGCAAAGTGTGAGCCCGCAAGGGGCCGCAAAGCTGACGGCTCAGAGTCTCGCGGTATTGATTGGTGTGACTTCACAGGTGTTAAGGACAAATTCGATGATGCTAAAGACCCTGGGCCAAAATATGGCGTTACAAAACCGAAAAGAAAAACTCCAATCCTCGCAATTTAAGGCTCAGTACGATGGCCTTTCTAGTGGATTTAAATCGATTCCGAAAGACACCAAGCTCGGAAGCCTCAAGTCAGGAGATTAAATGCCAGACTTTAATTTAATGGGCTCATTGATGAGGGACCTTCATCAGGAGTTCGTAAGGATTTATTATCTGATGCTGCCAGTGTTCTTTTGCCTATCGGTCGTAGTCACTTGGATGAGATCCAGTGGTTCGGGCTTAGATTTTGTCGATGTTTTGAAACGAGCTTTGATCTCGACACTGCTGTTGGTGGCGTTGCCAGAAATTAGCCAAGCAATTATTTTTATCGCCGACGGGATTGCCGAAAAAATTGATAATTTAAACAGCCTTGATATGGCGATTCGTATGGCTGAAGAAAAAAGCCAAAGTTATTCGGGTTCGGTCGCAAGTTTGCTTCTGCAGTTTAACGATTTGATCGTGGCTGTCCTGTCGTTCTTGAGTTTTTTGATTTTGTACATCGCAAGATACATCACCATCGCAATGTATCACTTTTTTTGGCTCTTCTACATGGTCTCAGCCCCGCTGTTGCTGCTATTTAATTTGTTTCCCTCAACCGGGAATATTACGGCGAACCTCTTTCGGGGAATGATCGAGGTGGCCTGTTGGAAAATTGTTTGGGCCATTTTGGGGGCGATGCTGGTCTCGCTTTCTTTCGGAGATGCTTACAGAGCCGAGGGGAACTATTTGACGATCATCGTGATGAACTTTGTGATTGCGATTGCAATGCTGGCTACACCACTTTTGGTGAAATCAATTGCAAGCCAGGGGGCGCACGCAATGTCATCAAGTCTTGGTCAAACCGCCGTGAATGCTATGGCCGCAGTTCCGACGAAAGGTCTAAGTATCGCCGCGAGAGGAAAAGCCTCGATGGACGGCGTGGGTCACTACGCGAAATCGAAAGTATCTAATTATAAATTTGAGAAGAAAAAACGTGCCGACGTTTATCGGTCTTAGAAAAAGGAAACTTATGAATCAAGCCATCAAACTCAAAATGAAAGAACTCCCGCAGGCTCTTTCAGAACTCATGCACTCGAACCAATTTTTGAAAATATCAGCTTTTTCGGCCTACTTGCTATGTGGGCTCTTGATCACGCTGCTATTTTATCAAGCCGTTAAGCCAACAGCCGTTTTAACTCTAACTCCTGATGGGTCGCTTTATCAGTCAGCACCTCTACCGAAACCCGAGGTTGAGATTGAGCGCGCCGTTCGGGAGTACATCAAATACCGTTACAACTGGGAGCCCAAAACAGTTGCCACAAGAATCGATGAGGCTCAGGATTTTATTTTGCCTACAACACGTAAAACTTTCGAGGCCTCAATGGCAAATGTCGTGAAGTTTTCTACCGAGAAGCTCGTTGCTCAAAAGGTTTATCCTGAGAAAATTCAGATCAACTTGAATAAAGGTACAGCCTTGGTCCTTGGCGATCGAATCACTTCGATTCAAGGGATCAAAGCCGCTGGAGATTTGCGGCTTGAGCTGACCGTAGATTCTGGACCTCGAACAAAGAGCAACCCCTGGGGTGTCTATATCGCCAAAGAAGTGGAGGGACAATGAAGACAGCTTGCTACTGCCGCGTCTCAACGGAACTCCAACAAGGCGGTATGGAGTCCCAAATCCGAGTTTTAAAAACATATTGCGAGCAAAATAAGATTCTGGATGCCGAGTTTTATACTGATGAAGGGATTAGCGGCACAAAATCAAGTCGTCCTGCTTTGGACCGTATGATGGCTGCTGTGGAGGCTGGAGAAATTTCTACGATCATTGTTTACTCATTTTCTCGTTTTGCTCGAAGTACAACCCATCTCTTAAATGCGTTGCAGGTTTTTAAGAAGAAGGGAGTTCAGTTCGTAAGTTTGACTGAAAAGATTGATACCAACAGTGCCGTGGGAGTAGCTATTTTTTCGATTTTGGCATCGATCTCTCAGCTAGAAAGAGATTTAATCGCTGACCGCGTAAAGATTGGTCTCGCCAACGCTCGCGCCAAGGGCCGCTTAATTGGCAGAAAAAAGATGCGTGATTCTGATCTTATTCGCAAGCTTCTAAAAAGCGGCGTTTCTTACCGGCAGATTGGAGTGATCGCGAAAGTCAGTCATGGAAGTGTTTCGGCAGAAAAGGCGGCTATGAAGCGAGAAGAGGCAGAGCTAAAGAAAAAACTTGAGGCGCAGGCCGAAGCTGAGAGGGAGCTGCAAACTCTTGTCGGCGCGAGTTTTCCTGTGGCACCGCCCAGCAGTGAGCCATCGGCCACTTGAGCTTGTTCAAGAACCATAGAGATTTGCGAAGAAAGCAAAACTCAATGCGTTTTAGAAAAATCGGCTAGAAGGTGAAAAATCAAAGCCCGACGAGAAATTGTCGGGCTTTTGGTTTAGATTGAAGGAGTTTATTGCCAGTAGCATGAAAGAGTAAAAACTTTACCATCTTTCACAAGGTGCAACTCTTGAACCTTCGCTCTCTCTGATATAATCATCGCTGATGCGTTTGCAGAACTATCCAAGGCCCCAGCTTTTAGAAGATTATTTTTCTTATCCCACATCATATAAAAATTTAAGCCGCCTATCACTTCGCTGATTGGCTCATCTTGTTTTACGGTAAGCAGGTCCGCGGTTATGGCTTTAGAGCCTTCTGGCGAAGTGACATCACATTTGGCGATTCGGTTGGACTTATTATTTATAATGTTTGCTGGTATACGGCTCATTTTATCAGCGCTGTAAGCATTCAAAGTTGAAAAGAAAATTAGTACTGGTAAAAATAATTTCATTTTAGCTCCTCGTTTATTTTTCATATTACCGGAAAGGGTGAAAACAATAAACAAATTCAGAGCGCCACTTCCTTCGTCTAGGTGTATACATAATTAATCTTTCGCGCTATGACTGGTCATATAATCGCCCTGGCTTTAGATTCTTTAGTAAAATCCACGGATTTGATTAGGCTGCGCCTTTTGAAGCATCGGCTACCCGCCGAACTAGACAGTATTTTAGGGCACTAACTGCTACAAATTTTGTCTACAGAACTGAACCAGGGTGTCATAATTGCGCCTTAAACTGGCCAAAATGAGGTTTAGGGGAAGAAGTCGCATTTAAATTGAGATGGCGATGCTTCAGGGGGATTGGATTTCTTGCCATAAAACCATTACTTGCTATGATCTGATGTAACACGGAGGTTTTCATGCGCGCTCTCTTCGCTTGCATTTCACTGGCCTTTCCTTTAGCGGCTATTCAAGTCAACGCTGCCGAACAAAAGGGATTTCTTGTAAAAACGGCTTTCGAGTATCAGGGTAAGGACAAGACTTCAAAATCTGAGTCGACATTTATTTTAGACGCAAAAAACAAAGCGTGGACGACACTTACGGAACCGAAGGATGGAATTGCTTTGCTTGGACGGATGACATCAAGCAGTTCTAAATCCATAGAGATGGAATATATTGTCGTCGATACGACGCAGAAGAATGCCGTTATCTCTACCCCCGCCATTAAAGCCCTGTTGGGGGAGCTTGCTAAAATTGAAGTTGGCGAAAAAAACAGTGGGAAAGTGTCGGTCAGCTTACTCGCGCAGCCGACCGCATACACGAGCAAAAACTAGCGATCACATGACACTTCAATTGAGCTCACGAAGCCCTCTATAAAACGAGGGCTTTCTTTTTTTAAAAATATTTGTCTATAAATGCCTGAGTTTCTGAAATCAGATTTCTGCCCGTAACCTGCAATGACAGTTACGGCTGTGATTAAAAAGCTATAAATATAGATCGAGCATCTTATTGAGGAAACAAAACCTACTTCGACGAGGTTTTATGCTCTCAGTATTTCTATCCATCTTTTGCATGGCTTATGAGCCTGCAAAAGTTTGGGCCGACGTTCGTGTTCGGCGCGTTCAAGTTCAGAATGATCAAATTGTTCAAGTCAAAACCGCGATTGGTATTGCAACCATCATCCAAGTGCCAGATCGCCCGAACAGCATTGTGGTCGGCGATCAGAATGCATTCAAAGTTGAGTACCTAGATCAAGCGATAACCATTAAGCCGATCCAAGGCGGCGCAAAAAGTAACTTGTATATTTACACTGATTTTCGGCGCTTCAATGTGCAGCTGGTGAGCGGCATTCAGGCCGCTTCTGACTACGTCGTTTATCTTGAGAATCCTAAAGAGAAAATAAAGACTCCTCAGCTTGCTTGGAAATCTGCAAAGAACTTTTTAAAAAATGATTCGCTTACTTTTGAAACTTTGCGAACAGCCAAGACTCGCGATGGCATCCTGCTTGTAGAATTTAAAATTACCTCCCAAAAGAGTGAAACATTTAAAGCTGATTGGCTTTGGCTCTCGCAAGGTGGAGTGGTGAGGCCAATTCACAACCTTGCGTTCTCCGGGCAAGAGCTAGGACCAAGGAAATCTATCAGCGGAGTCGTGCAGATTCTACGAGCCGATGTTTCTTTATCTGAATCCCTGCGAATTGAGTTGAGGCGTAAGAAGACAACTTACTTAACCTTACCAAAGGCGGTTTCATGGTAGAGAAAATTCAAATCACATCAATAGATTGGTGGAAGAACCAACTTTTTAAAGAAAAAACATTCTTCCAAAATCGGCGTGAAATTAATTGGAGATCAATTCTGAAGTGCGCAATGGTTGCGCTTGGCATTGGGGTAGTAGGAATTCTGTTAATTCCGGCACCAAAAGATGATCTAGGCAAGTTTCACGAAAAATCTGACGCTGTAAGTGATTCGTCTTCATTTGGTAGTGGCACTGACCCTACTCAGGAAGCCATCAGGCAAATGAGTTCATCTGGTGCAAGGCACTCCAGATCGCAATCACTTGATTACCTCTATCAAACTGGAGGTTCTTCAGGCGGAGCCTCAAATGATGATCGCAATAGCTCGATGATTCTTGCACGTGGTGGCTTAGATTCTAAAACCCAGCTACCACCTGGAAGCAGGTTTTCAGTTCGGCTTTTCGAAAAAGCTATTGTTGCAAACCAAGGCATGCCCGTGATCGGAGTCGTTACTAAAGATTTTATTCATGAAGACACTTTGGCAACTCCTGCGGGTTCAAAAGTATTTGGCGAAGCTTCTTTTGAGGATAATGGTGATCGCGCAAAAGTTGATTGGCGTTCAATCCAATTCCCTGATGGAAGAGAGCGGCAGCTCTCGGCCATCGGCGTGAGCGATGATGGTCAGGTTGGAGTTATTGGTAGTGTAAAATCTCAAGCCGTCAAAAATACTGTAGGCCAAACGCTAACCCGCTTTATTGGAGCTTACGCTGAAGGCTCGATGCAGCGAGGAGCATTGGGTTCAAATCAAGGCGGAAACGATAATGGCTGGAAAAATGCGATTGCAGGAACTGCTAAGGATCAAGCCGAGGCGTTTGCAAACGAATTGAAAAAAGAAAAACGCTGGATCGAGGTTTCAAATAGCACGGAGTTCTTTGCGGTACTGACCGCAAACTTTGCTTTTCGAGATCCCGGAGCCATGAATGGCAGGTAAAGAAGATCAACCCCAGATGAACATCACGGTGCTCATCAAGCGAATTATACTTTTCTTGGGCGTCTTGGTTTTGTATAAAGTTTGGGCTTTCATGGATGTTTGGTCTCGGCATCCAAAAAACAAAGTGATCCTTCTTGTGATAGTCGTACTTGTCCTCACTCCCTGTTTTCGATGGCTCGTAAAAAAACGTGAAAAGTTTGTAAAGAAAAGAGAGCAAGAAAAATCTGTCATCGGAAAAGGCGACGAATCTGTTTTTTGCGGGCGCACTAATAAGAAGGAGGAAGTTTTTATCAAAGCCAAGCAGCGGTCCATGCACACTCAGGTCATAGGAACAACCAACGCCGGAAAAACTGAGTCTGTCATCTTACCATGGGCCATTCAGGATATTGAGCAAGGCCGTGGGCTCATTCTAATTGACGGAAAATCAGACCGAAGCTTGCTTGATAAGCTTTGGGCTTACACCGTAAAGCATGGAAGGGAAAAAGACTTTCGGCTTTTTTCATTGAGTGATCTTGATGAGTCCCATCAATTCAATCCCTTGCTTGGTGGCAGCCCCGAAGAAGTGGCCGAGCGCGTGTTCAATGCCTTTGAATTTGAAAATGAGTACTTCAGGAGTGTTCAGTACGAGGTGTTCTCACAAACATTAAGAATTTTTGCGGGCAGCAATGAAGTGCCCACTTTCTTAAAAATATTTGAAGCGATCAGCGTGCCTAGCCGGATGAAGGTCATGGCAGAGCGCACAAAGGACGCGTCTCTTAAATCCTGGGGCGCTTACTATGCGGGGCTTCCGGCAACAGAGGTGGCACAAAGAACAAGTGGCCTAACCGCTGCTCTTAGCCACTTTGCTTTTGGAAAGACCGCAGCTCTATTCAACACCGACCAGCCGAGCATAAATCTAGATGAGGCTTTGCGAAGTAATCAGATCGTGTATTTTCAGTTGCCTGTACTGCTGTCACCATTCTTAGGAAAAGCTTCTGGCAAAATGATTCTTCAGTGTTTGCAAAGTGCGGTAGCGAACAGGCATCGCGGAAAAGACAAGGCACACAAGTTCTTTTCGGTGTTTTTAGATGATTTTGCCGAATACCTCTACCCAGGCTTTGTTTCGATTCTTAACAAATCGCGCAGCGCAAATGTTGGGATCGTGTTCGCCCACCAAGCCTTGGGAGATATCAAGACTCTGGGTGATGCTATCGCCAACTCAATTTTAACCAATGCGAACTTGAAAGTTTTCATGCGCGGCAATGATCCAGACTCCGCTGAGTACTTCTCGAAAGTAATCGGCACCGTGAAAGGCATGAAGTACACGGCACAAACACAGCGTGGGATTTGGAAGCAAGAAGATACGGGAAGTGCTTCGGCCCGAGAAGTTGATGAATTTATTGTGCATCCCAACAAATTTAAAAGTGAACTTGGAGTTGGCGAAGCCGTGATGGTGATTCCGCACGAAGCTGGAAGCCGCACGATCAACATCAAGTTTCAAAAATATGATGATTTGAGTTCTTCAAAAAAGATCGAGTCAGTGAAAAAGATCCAAGCTTTGGGCCTTGAAATTCCTGACACGGTTACTCCTACAACAAAGATCGGAGATAAAGATGATTCTAAGAAAACTAACGAAAGTTTCTAGATACTCGATGATTTCAATGAGCATATTTTTAAGCGCCTGTGCCACGCAAAATAAATCAGCCGGACTCGGCGGTTTGATCGGAGCCACCGGAGGTGCGGCCATTGGCGGCATCGTAGATCCAGGTAAAAATGGAGAGTACCGAACTAGAAACGTAGTTATTGGAGCAACAATCGGCGGGATGGCAGGCTTAGTTGCAGGATCAAATCTTCACGAAGAAATTAAAGCCAGAGAATCGGCGGCTTATTCTAAGGGGCGCGCATCGGCTCCGCAAATGCCAATGGGAGCCATGCCGTCACTTAAGAATGCCAAAGTTGAATCTCGCTGGATCGAGGGCCGGGTTAGTGGCAATCGCTATATTGAGGGACATTTTGAGCATTTGATCACAGAGCCAACAAGATGGGATGCGCAATGATTCCAAAGAAAGTTCCTCTAAAAGAAATCCATTTCGCGGCCAAGACTGGATTTTTAAGCCGAGCAATATGGGAGGGGTATTTTTCGAAAAGGTCACACACGCGTAACATTCGCGCTTGGCGGAATCTGGTTCAAGAAAAATACTTTGCTCCACATAATTCCAATCGAATGGGTGATGTTATAATTCTTGCCGATCGCGGGAAAAAAATAGTTGAGGCAAGCGGTAGCGACGTTGTTTCGCCACCGCATATTAATCAAATTACTCACGATGAGATCGTTTCGCGAATCGCTCTAGGGCTGATGGGATCAGACAATGTGGTTTACATTCAGACCGAAGGTGAGCTTCGGCAAAAATACATGGGCTGGATCAAAAAGACTCGCGAGGGCCGCGAAGCAAAGCTTCCGGACCTCCTTCTTGAAATTAACGGTCCAAGCCAAAACATCAAAGTGGCTTTAGAAATTGAACTTTCTCGCAAGAACCCAGAGCGATACCGGAAAGTAATGAATAGCTATGCAGCCCAGAAAACTGCTGAACGCGTGGTTTTTATTTCTAATGACGAATACATTTTTGACCGCCTTGCAAAGGCGATGAAAGACACGCACTATCCCTCTTGGGAAAAGCCCATCGGTTTTAGTCGATTGAAAGAGTGGACCAAAGATCCAATGAGCGCTGACATTTATTTTAGTGATCACAAGACCAGCCTTGAAAATTTGGCGGCTGCGAAAGAAAAAGCTGCCGCCTAAATGAGCGCACAATGAGAGCACAAATTGTGCGCTCATTCTTAAAAGCTGTGAGCAGTCAAATTAGTTGAGATCAAAGTTAAATCAAAGACTTACCCGCCACCTCATTCTATTATTCTGCCCCTGATCGGCCTGAGACCCCTCCCACCCAACGATTACATTGATTGGAAGGGGTCTCAGGCCTGGGACAGATAAAATGAGGTGGCGGGTAAGTAGGAGGTAGTTATATGAATAATAATCTAGAGAAGAAGAAGGAAGAAGAAAAGAGTACGGATGAAGCTGGAGATAGTCATCGGTTGACGATTAATAGAGCTGCTGAAAACGTGCTAGTGCGTGCTGTGGAGCGAGTGAACGATGGCTACCAGGGCGGCAAAGTGAATCGAAACCAGGTCGCGGTATGGGCGATCCAGCGCTTCGGTGAAAATCTAGCCGATGATGAAATCAAAGAAATTAGAGCTGAGTACCTCGATGAATTTTCTGCTTTTGAAGCCGTTTTGCGCAGGGCAAAAGACAGCGGGAAGCTTCCTATTGAATTAAAGACCTTTATCCAGAAACAGATGGGATTAGAAGAGCCGTTAAAAAAGAAGTCCAAAAAAGGCTTGCAAAACAACATCATCAATGATGATGTGTCTACATCGGGAGATTGATGTATGGCATTGCCAGAGCTGACCAAGAAAAATGTAGAAAAAACTCTGCTCGCATATTGCGAGGCGCGCGTGCCAAAACACGTTCGGCATAAAGTTTGGTTGGACTTCTCTATCAAAGGAAATGTCGTCGTGATGTTTGAGGTCCGTCCGGTGTGGAATGATCCGAGCCGATTTACCGAAGGACCAGTGGCGCAATTTAAGTATGTTGCGGTCCGAAAAAATTGGACCCTCTATTGGAAGGATCGAAATCTTAAATGGCGCCTTTATGATGGCTTAAGTCCTACGCCAGCGTTTGATAAGCTTTTGGCCGAAGTGGATAAAGACCCCACTGGAATTTTTTGGGGTTAGATAAATGAAACCTGAGGACATCAAACGAATACGCGAAAGTCTTGGAATGAACCGCGATGAGCTTGCTGAACTGCTTTGCTTGTCTGGTTATCAAGCGATGATGAATATAGAAACAGATTTTAGAAAACCTAACAAGCTTGCAGTTCGCCTACTTAGGTACTTGGATTCGATGTCTAAAGCAAAAGCTTTGGTCCTAATTGAGGAGCTTAAAAAACATGAACCTAAATGAGTTCATCAATTTCATCGGAGAATTTATGGTCCGCAAATTCAAACCGAGAGGTCTAAACTCTCAGCTTGAAAACATGCGCGTACATTTGATCTCGTCTGAAATGACGGAGAGCCACGGTCCTGAGAAAGAAAAAGAACTCATCGAGCTGATTGCAAAATTTGTCCAGCTCGGCAGGTTAAATCGACGCAAGAAAAAGTCGAAGGAGCTAAGTTATGCCGCATAAAATTGGCGCATACGTTCGAGTGTCTACGGAGGAGCAGGCCCAGGTGATGGACGGTTCCATCGACAGCCAGCAGCACCGCTTGAAAGCTTTTATAGACCTAAAAACTTTGCAAGAAGGCACATGGGGAAAAATCGTCGAAACTTACATTGATGACGGATACTCCGCAAAAGATACTCGTCGTCCTGCATACCAGCGAATGATGAAAGATATTCGAGCAGGTAAGGTGAATTTAATTTTGGTCACGGACTTGTCTCGGCTTTCGCGGAACATTCCAGATTTTTGTGATCTCCTTAAAGATCTTGATGCCCACAAAGCAAAATTTTTGTCAGTCAAAGAACAGTTTGATACGAGTACTCCAGTTGGCGAAATGATGATCTATAATATGATCAACCTTGCGCAGTTTGAGCGGAAGCAAACATCCGAGAGGGTCTCGATGAACTTCCACTCGCGCGCCATGCGCGGACTCAAAAATGGTGGTAATCCGATCCTTGGTTACGACAAAGACCCGACCAATCCCGGTAAGCTTGTTGTGAATGATGTGGAGTCCGCTGCGGTCCGAACTATTTTTGAAAAGTATCTCGAACTTGGAAGCTTGCAGGCAACTGCAACTTATTTGAGTGGCACGACGATTCGGCCAAAGCTAGCCGAAGGTAGAAAAAAATGCAGACACGCTCTTGATGGTCGCTGGACCGTAGATTCGGTAAGAAACGTGCTTGTGAACATGGCTTATACGGGTCTTCGTGAAGTGAACAAGGTCCGCCAGGATGAGGATCAGGATTTTTTAAAACCTTGGCAGCGTTATCAAATTGTAAAAGCATCTTGGACCGCCTTGATCGATGAGCAAACCTTTAAGACGACCCAAAAACTGCTTGCTGACAATAAAACCAAGGAGCGAGATCGTTTTAAGAAAAGCCAGCCGCATTTTTATTTGCTGTCAGGAGTTTTAAAATGCGGAGACTGCGGCCGAGCTTTAATTGGCCAGGCTTCCCATGGGGCAAATGCAGTTCATCGCTACTACGGTCACAAACAAATTGTTGGCGAAGCCATCCCTTGCAAGATCAAAAGATTTCGCGCCGATGAAATTGAGACTGCTGTGACAAATCATCTGTCTGAAATTTTACTACGCTCGGGGCACCTTGATGGCGTGGAAGCGAATTTAAAAAAATCAATTGGTGTTGAAAACCAGGATTTATTCACGACACGGGATCAAGCTAACCAAGACCTCGCCTTGATTGAAAAAGATATAGAATCGGCTTTTAGGCTCAACGGACAGATGGAATCAAATCCCGAAGTTTTAAAGATGATAGCTGAGAAACTTGAGCAATTAAGTCTTCGAAAGAAAAAATTGATCACTCAGCGTGATTTGATCCAGCTTAAAATTGACGAAAGCGCGGACGTGAAAGAAGCCCGGCAAACGATTGAGGAAAATGCGAAGAGCCTGATTAAGGGCTGGCAGAAAGCTACCCCTTCCATGAAAAAGAGGCTCGTTCGAAGCCTCGTGGATCGCTTGATTTACACTTCTGATGGACTTCATGCCTACTACCATCGGACTGCTGTCATGCAGGCCCTAAACCCGCTAGAAACCCACCTCAAGACCTCGGAGAAAACCTCCGGGGTCTCCCTCGATTACCTCTCCTACCTACAAAAAAAGAAAAGCCTTTTTTGAATTACCCACCACGAACCGAGTAGAACCGTAGAACCACAGCTTCTGGACGCCTGTGCGTCTGTTGTTGGTAATGGTGGACAGGGAGACACGATTGTCGAACCCAAACGTCCGCAGCGATGCAAAGTCAAATACGTCGCGCAAACATCCTATATCTTGACCTCAACCCGCAAATACAGGGTTACTGCAACCGGCGATCCGCTGCAAATGTCTTCTACCTTACGGACCGACGTTTTGATGGGCAAAAGATAGCTTGCGGCCTTCGTGTCAAACCAGATTGCTGTCGACCATTTAGTTCGACCAATTACCGCAGTAGCCTTGAGTCGACCCCCACCGCTCTTCGACGACGTGAAGATCTCCAATCTGAGCCACTCTGTCATCGTCTTGAGCCAAAATGTCTCAAATAATCTGCGTAGCAGCTCTGGTCTAGGGAAGGGAACGATTTGCCAGTGGCATGAATGATGCTTTTTAGAGGCACGACTCAATCCGAAGGAGGGATCGCTTGAAACTGATTATATCATTTTTATTTGCTTGTTTGTCTATTGGATCGATCGCCACAGCTCAGCAAAACAAAAAGACCGAAACCAAGTCGGCGAATCATCTGGAAGCACCAATGACCTCAGAGCAACGACAGAAAATGGCTGAGATGCACGACAAAATGGCCACCTGCCTGCGATCGGAAAAACCGATGAGCGATTGCAAAACCGAAATGATGCAGAACTGCAAGGCAATGATGGGCAAGGGCGAATGTCCAATGACGGGCCACATGGGTCAGGGGATGATGATGGATCATGGCAAAATGATGCATGGGCATCAAAGCGGCGACGAGAACTGAATGGCTACGCAATTTCCCGTTAGCAATACAATCCAAAGAGATGGCGATATACAAAGGCACTCCGCTCCGAGTCTTGAAGATGACAGAGTCATAGATGTTCAACATTTCCTTGGCGGCCTTTTCCAGAAGATCAATCGAAAGCTGACTTCAGGCACCGACTATGAATCCGTGCTCGATTTCGTATTTGATTCTTTGGACGTAGTCATACCCTACGACCGGATGGGGATCGCGCTCATTGGTGAGGGCGGAAATCATGTCCGTCTCAGATGGGTGAGATCCAAGGTTCCGATTCAATCTCTAAAACTTGGATACTCGGCGCAGCTTTCCGGGAGCAGTTTGGAAACAATCATTCAGACTGGGCAGCCTCGAATTATTAACGACCTTGTTCTGCATCTGAACGAGCACCCCCAATCCGGTTCGACTAAGCTTGCAGTTCAAGACGGCGTGAGATCAAGCTTCACGTGTCCGCTTCGCGCCAATGATAAACCGATTGGCCTCGTGTTCTTTTCAAGTTGCAAGCCTGATACCTATCGAGACCAGCATATTCAAACTTTTTTGGATATTGCCGACGAGCTTTCCGTCATCGTGGAACAGGGCCGTCTCAAATTTTTCTTCGAAGCGAATAAGTCCAATGGGAAAAATCTTGCCATGGTTCTTCATGACCTAAGATCACCACTCGGTATAATCCAAGGATTTATAGAAGCGTCGCTTTCTGAGGATTGGTATAATAAATTAAACGGCGACGCCAAAGAGATTTTTTCAATTCTTGGCCGCAACGCCAAATTTATGTTCGGCCTCCTCGATGATCTTACGGAAATTGGTGAACTTCATCGGCATGAAGCGCCCCTTGCGCGACAAAAAGTGAACCTGATTGATTTCTTCAACGAGGTGACTACCGATGTCCAGTTGCTGGCCCGAAAAAAGGAAATTCAGATCTTCTCAGACATTGATCCCAGCTTGCCGGAAAGCGCAATGTTTGAGCCTGGCAGAATTCGCCAGGTCCTGGAGAATTTGCTCACCAATGCAGCTAAGTATTCCAAGCGGGGCTCACGAATTATCTTAACGGTTCGAGGCTCTCAGGATCGCATTACCGTCTCGGTCTCCGATCAAGGCCAAGGCATTCCTGAAAACGAACTATCCAAACTCTTTTGTGATTTTGGCAAGACCAGCGTGAGGCCAACCGAGGGCGAGCAAAGCACGGGGTTGGGGCTTGCAATCGCCAAGCGAATTGTCGAACGACATGGTGGAAAAATATCGGTGGAAAGCGCCGTTAATCACGGGTCAATATTTAAGTTTTGGATACCCACCAGTTGAGATGATATCGGCTTTTATAATATTGCAATCGATTAGGGCACCGACTCTTCAATTTCATATATGCCGATGTCTTTCGTTTTCAGAAAATCAGCACCTTCATCAAGCTCAATTCCATTTGCTCTTCTGAACTTTACAAATTGCTTCATCACCGACGTTTTGAAACTTGGATCAAGATCGTTGAGCAGCCTCGCAAGATACGAGTCCATCGCAACGCCCTGGTCCGCTAAAGCATCGACCAAAAACTTGAAGGCTAGGATGAGATCAAACTCCACGACGGCCACTGACGTTTGCAAATCTGGAGTTTCAAACACGGCGATAGGGCTATTGTCTCCTCTGTTGGCGACCAGGATTTTACTTAACGTCGGCACGTCGATACCTTTGTGATCTTTGAATTCTATGAACATAAAAACTTCCTTTGGTTAAGAGTTGATTAGGTTAAATTTTTGAACGTTGCTCAAACTTGTCCCTCGATTGCAGTCAATGTGGACTCAATGCCGCCTAAGTGTATTGCGTGATGGATCTTCGGTAGATTCAAATACTCATCAACCAGCATCACACCCGTAATCGACCAAAAGCTATTGCGCTGGTTATGATTCTTCTTTTCGGTAGCGGTGTTTGCTGAACACTTCAGGCCATTAGGGAAAAGCTGCTTCAAGTACGCGTTTGCGATTACTGGGTCAGCCTGGAAATATTCAAGAAGGTTCTGAAACTTCGCTTTCAATGCAAAAGGGGTGAGCAATAACCTATCGACGTTCGCTGATTTCAGCGCACGAACTCGTTCAGTTAAGAAAGTAAGCTCGCGCTCCTTGGTAGTTAGATTTTCTTTGATGGTCGTAGACGAGTCACCGTGAACACTAACAAATTTGATTAGATTTTGGATTTCGCGTTCGGCATCTCTTCGTTTTAACTCCAACACTTTGATCTCTTCAGGTGCAGCTCGAAGTCGACTCCTTACAATTTCATTCGCTCTCTTGGTTGCACTCTCAAGGTAAGCAGGCTGAAGGAATACATCCTTCAGAAGCTCTGCAATCTTAGCTTCTGCCTTTTTTCGACTGAGCAGTCGGTTGTTATTGCACCGGGATTTATCTTTGCGATGATTCATGTAGCAGCCATAGAAGCCACCTTTTTGCCCAGTGACCTGAAGCATCTGAGAACCGCACTCGCCGCACATCAAGACACCGGCTAGAAGCGTTCCACTTTTTGAGCCCACCTGTTTTGAATCACGAACAACTTCCATCTTCTCGCGGGAGTCTTTGAATTTGGCCGTAGTCTCGGCAAACAAGTGTTGGACGTTCTTCCATTTCTCAATCGGTACGATCGCCAAGTCTTCTCTGATCTCCTCTCCTTCGAGGTGAGCAAGCCATCGATCCTTCGGTTGATCTTGTTTGATAAACTTCTTGGTTTCGGGGTGAAGTAGCCGCGTCGACTTACCCCATGCCCAGATTCCGATGTACTTTTCGCGAGTAAGAATTTTTCTGATCGCTGATGGTGACCAGTTTACTTCGCGACCCGTGATCTTCTGACCCCTTGTCGTTGAAGGAATCTGGCGCTTGTTGAGTTCTTTTGCAATCGCCGAAAGCCCAAGACCCTTGAGCTTAAAATCAAAGATAAGGTTCACAATTTTAGCTTCATCAGGATTGATGTGAATTTTGAAATGCGATTTCACCTCTTGCGCTCCAATCTTCTGAATCTGAGTGGCCTCAGAATAATACCCGTAGCAAATGTCACCCGAACTATAGCCCTTGAGAACTCTAGCTTCCTGACCGCGTCTAGTTCGCTGAGCGTGGATGTCATTACTTAGTTCATTGACGAGACCCTTGATCTGAAAAAAGACTTTTGAGTTTGGACCCTCGGAGCTGACGTTGTCGCAAAGACTATAGAGTTCCGTACCAAGAACTTTAAGAAGGCGATACTTGTCTGTCTGCTCTCCAAGCTCTCGAATGATTCGAGACAGGTCATCAACGAGTCCAATCTGAGCTTCTTTGCTCCGAAGGGATGACCAAAACTGCTCGTAACCTTCGCGGCTTGCTGTGCGTCCGGTCTTCGCTTCATCTTTGAAGATGAGATGTGGCGGAATTACAATGTTGTATTTAGCGGTCGAGAATTTGATAAGGGGAATTTGACCGCGATCGAGATAGTAGAGAAGCCGATTGATCTGATCGTTCGCAGACTCTCGATTCTGGTTGTCCGATGAGTATCGGGCATAAATAGCTGCATAGACCGTAGGCTTTGCACTCGTCTGTTCTAATCGCTTTGATAATCCTCCTGACATTTGCTCCCTACCATTTCATTACAAATCAAACTTAAAATTCCTTCCATTGCTGCACCGAACTTACTCGACCTATTAAACGCAATGTCGAGTTTGATGCTCGCTCGTTCGCTCTTTTTCCTGCGCCGCTCTTTCTTTCGACTGACGACGCACTGTTTGCATTGAGTGTCTCTGCCTCCGGGTTTCGAGCGATTTTGGTGAAACTCCTGAGGAGGTTTCTTCTCATCGCAAGTACGGCAGATTCGCAGCCCGTGATTTATATCCCCAGATAGATTGGCTTGGCACCTAGGTTCAACTCCGTTATCCGTCATTCATAAAACGCATCCTCCTTCCCGCATGATTTCATTCGCCTATTGGCGCCTGACCTGCCCGTGATTACCCTTACCAATCAAAAACCAGAGAACTCTTCTTCGCTTTCGTTGTGCTCAAGAATTGGTTCAAACCTTCCTTCGCGCCACTCACACTCGATCTTCAGCCCTTGACGATCTCCAAAACGCTGCTTGTGCAAAATGAATGTTGTTCGGTTGACATCGAAGTCCGGCCTGATCTCAATTACTGTTTGAGCGTGGTTATAGATCGTTCTGTCGTTTTGAATTTGGGAGGCAATATCAGATGCCTCTCGCGCGTCCTTTATCTGAGCGAATAGCAAAACCGGAGTCACACAGACTTGTGCAAACTGTTTCAGAAAGAAGCCGAACTCCTTTGATATCTCATAAGATGCCTTCTGCGGCGAACTGCGGCTGGTTGAGATGGTTTGAAGGTAATCGATCAAAACCATTCCATGATCTGATTGGTTGTCTCGGACATACTCGAGCACTGACTTTACGTCTTCGAGGGCAGTCATGTCCCACGACTCTCTAAGAGCCGGGATTACTATGAGCACTTTAATAAGATTCTCCACGAACTTGCGAATCTCTTTCATTTCAGCTTTGTTAAGTTGCTCTCTTCGATATTTCTTCCAGTCTTTGCCGGCTAACAGACAGGCGACGCGGGAGTAGACATCTTCAGTTGTTTCTTCATTTGTAATAACCAAAATCCTTCGGCCGGTAAGAGCGTCCTCCTCTATGATCCGAGCTACTATGTTGGCCGCAAGAGTTGACTTCCCATTACCCGATTTGCCGAGTAATAAAATCAAACCTGATGTCAGTTTGAAATGATCGTCAAAAGCGGAGCACACGAAAGGCAATGAATTTGCCATAGCAAACTTGCGTTGCTCTCTCTCAGTTCTGACTTGAGTTCTTATTTCATCTGAGGTTGGAGGAGAGAAAACTCTTTTCAGCATGGTGCCGGAGAAGTTTGGTTCTCGATTCTGATAAACATCTTTAATCAAAGGAAGATCGTGCTCCTCATCAAGATCGCCGCTGAAATCACGAGTTGCTTTTCGGAGAAGGTCTGTCGCTTCGTGCATTGGGTAGCCCTTAGCCTTCAGGTCGAAAGTGGCTTTCAACATTCGGTGATGCCATTCATGCTTGGGCGCACCGTGAGCAATGAACTCCAAAGTGCTCGAAAAAAGTTTACCTCTGGCTGACTGGCCGTTGGTTGCGCTTGACCTAGAACTCTCTAATCGAGGCCCTGCTGCCGCTGTCGCGACCGGGAATGCCACGCCGGCAGCGGAGTGAGCTACCTTACGACATCTCTTGTAGAATCGAGCCACGTCCTTGCAACTCTTGTCTATGTAGGGCCATCTCTTTTGAGCCTCTAGCCAGGTCGCGAGGTATTGTTCCTTTGAGGTGATTCGTCGTTCGAGCGGGATAATGACTCGAAATCTATCGCAACAGACTCCGCTGTCTCCCTTTGGCTTTTGATGGTTTTGCGTTGTCGCAATGATGACCTGAAAGCCCTCAAAGTCTTTCTTTGCCTGATTCAACGTGCATCCATCATCCACATCAAGGACAAGAACATCGGTCGATTTGAAGTTCTTGCCGAGCCTATGCCAAACCTTCGAGCCATCATCAAGTGTGCTGCTAGAGAAACAAAAGGGGGACCATGAGTGATTGCAGATCACCTCGGCGAGGTCACTGAAACCGATATCCATAACAGCATCGACGTATTTTGTAGTAATGGGCTGATCGCCATCGAACAGTGAAATTTTCATTTTGCTGCTCCATTGATGTACCCCTGCAGTTTTCTTTTGAGGATTCGCTTTGGAGCTTCGGTCACAGGATCGGAAGCAATTAACCTCCGCAGTGTCTTGCTTCTCTTCTCTTGCTCCTGCTGTAGGCGAGCTGTCCTGACCTCGGCCGTTTCAGTAAGAACAATTCGCTCACGTTCATGGTTTTTCAGGCCACGTTTATGGGCAAATTCGGCTTGCTCTATGAGTTGATTGCCTTTCTGCGCTGCTTTTCGGTACCATTAAATTGAATGGTGATCTGGTCGACAATTGTATTGATTAAACCTGCGCGATCGCCATGCCGCTCAAAAAAAGTTTCAATGAGAGACGGAAGTTCACTAAACGCCTCACGAACATTCTGCGATAAGATTGTCCGAACTTTTTCGATAAAATGAGAGACATCTTTTGTCTCTTCTGCGAAGGAAGAGAAATCACTTTTTTCTTTCTTCTTTTCTTTTTGGGCCGAACTTTCTCCGGAGTCGCGCTCCTTTCGCTTGGCGTATTCATCAGCAATTTCAACAATGTTGGGAATGTTGATCGAAAGTTTACCCTCAAGTAACGTATAGACTACTGCTCCGTTACTTCTGGCTATATCAAGGACTAACTGAAAGGTGTCCTTAGCGTTATGATGGAGATCAACTTCTCGAAGCCAATCCTCTTCTGGCATGACAAGCGCGAAACTATTCCCCTGACCAGCTTTGTATTTTTCGCAGACTGTATCTACCAGGTTTTGATAAACTGATACGGCCTTGTGACCCTTACTCCTTTTGAGTTCACGATAAAGTTGGCTGCGACGAAAATCGGTGAAGCGGCGGCTATATCTCATCGTTCCCCCGTCTCATATCATTTTCTTTCTGCTTCGACGTAAGGACGGCATAACGTCCAAACCCAGAGCTGCCGAAAATCTGAAGAACACGTCTTCGGATCAGCGGCCACGCATCTGTATTGCCATAACTGGCTTCGAGCAAATCAAGGAGATTGCGACGGGTGTAATTGATAAATTCTTCGAGGGGTTGGTCTTCAAACTGATCCATGCCACAATCTCCTTGCCGTAAATGCGAACGAGATCGGTTATGCAGGAGAATGGATTTTCAATCCAATTAAGGAAGAAACTCTCTCGATTAACGATGCGGCGGGGTGAAGAAGCACCAAGGAGCAAGGGCTGTAATCTCATCGAAGCCGTCAACCTTACCCTTCAAACTTGCAGACTGAAGGGTATCGCTTCTACCTGTTGCAAATATATCGTGAAAGATCGGACTGAACTCAGTTGGCATCATCCCCAAGGTCTTCAGATAGTGATGACAAACAATGTATTCCACCAACTGAGCTTGTCGAAGACTTCGCATAGCACTCTCCGACGAGGTGGGCTCCTGACTAGTAAGAAACCGCATCACCTGATCTTGGCTAGCAAAAGGGTTCAGGACAAAGACTGGCTGCTCATCTGGCAATAAAATGTCGCCCCAATCTTGGAGGTACTTCCATTTTGGAAGAGGTCGGACGGCTTTATATTCGAAGCATGGCGATAAGTCCGTTCCGTCATCGTCGCGTTCATGGGGTAGAACCTCAAGCTGGTAGTCAACCGTCGTTGATAAACACCAAGCGTTTGCAAAAAACATTGGTAGCTCACCTGAGTCGTCATTCGCCGCATCCACTTTCAATTTGTCGTAGCTTGTCCGATACTTTTTATTGAATCTAAGGAACTGCCAAATCAACTGAGCGCGAAGCCCATCAACTCTCCCAGAATATGGCAAATCAATTTCGAGACCCGCAAGGGTCTTGAAGAACTCCTTCATAGTGCCTCCTACCGCACTCCTAAAAATCAAACTGTGCCAGGTCGGTTAGGATACCGACTCTTCAAGCCGTCGCTCTAGGCACATGGCCTTATATCGTAAATGAACCATGTTGAGCAACTGTCGGTTCCACTGTGTCCTGGGCCAAAAAATTCACAATTTTAGCGAGAGCCCAGAGTGAGTCCGAGTGGTAGAGGAGAATCCTAAAAAAAGACACCCGGGGGGTCACAACACAGCATCCACTCGAACTTGAGTTTGCTCAGTGAAGTGCAAGTACATCGCGGTGATCGTCGGCGATGAGTGACCTAGGATCTTCTGGACCTCGGCGAGATTGAACCCGTTGTTCAGGAGGAAGGTCGCAAAGTGATGGCGCAGGCTGTGGTAATTGATTGATCGCTTGATGTTGCATCTCAACCTCCAATAAGTGAATCTTCGCGCAACTGCATGGCGGGTGAATGGCTTACCGTTGCGGTTCAAGAACAAGAATGACTCTGGATTCACGGATTGGTTCATCACGCCAACTTTGATTCGGATCAGTTCATCAATGGCGGCACGACCTCGCTTACCGATTGGAATTACGCGGAGCTTGCGACCCTTGCCGATCACCTTTAAGGAGTTCTCGGCGATGTCACCGATCTTGATACTCGCAGCCTCTGAAACCCGAAGCCCGGTCAGTGAACCGATCAAGATCAAAAAGTAGTCGTTGATGAAATGGATATGCCGAGCAGTTCGTAGGGACTGGTCCATCGATGGCTTGATCGTTTTCAAAATGAGTCTGAGTTCGGACTCGGAGAGGATCTTATCTTCGGTCAGAGCGTAATTCTGGTTCAATTTGAACCTCCTTGTGACCGTAGTTATCGGATCACAAGATTAGCTTCCCAACTGATAACGGGTTCGGCACCGGGCAAGATCGGACCGATTTGACCACTACCGGAACCACCACAGAAAGCACATGGTTAGAAGGATAGTTATCATTCCCCATGTTCTGGTAACTGGAATGAAGTGAACCAGCGAAATTCAATGTTCGGGCCCGACGGCGAGGGTCGCTGGCCAACGCATCAGGAGAGAGCGTTTACGCTCGAATAAATCGATGTCTATGATCCGAAAAGGCCGCCAGACTTCTCCAACTTGGGGAGATGGCCAAAGGGCATCGGTTCCTCCGGAGCCAAGTTGCGCTTGTCT
The DNA here is from genome assembly GCA_019750295.1 of Bdellovibrionales bacterium. Classification (NCBI taxonomy): domain Bacteria; kingdom Pseudomonadati; phylum Bdellovibrionota; class Bdellovibrionia; order Bdellovibrionales; species Bdellovibrionales bacterium. The sequence continues at coordinate 28,141 of JAIEOS010000012.1, forward strand.
TGTTGTTGGCCCGCGATGAACCGAATGTGGTCCTCTCTCTTCCACGTCTGGGCCTCTACTCCGTCAAAGGCACGGAACAAAGCCGCCATGATTTTGAGATCACCCATCTCAAGTTCTGTCAGCGTGTTGAATGAAACTGGCAAGTGCTCTCGAAAATACCGGCGACGGTACCAGCGAAAAAAGCGGTTCACTTCGTTCGATGCTTTCTTGGGATTCCTTGGTTTGCGTCGCATCTTTGGACCGAACGGATCTAGTATTCTATCTCTTACGTTCATACCCCCTCCTTGGTTTTTTATTTTATCAAAAGGGGCATGGACAGTCTATCGCAGCGGCACTATGAACAGAGACTCGACGGAACGCACCTTCAGAGTTCTTCGCAGTTTGATCGCAAGATCGACTCTCGGCATGGTTTCACCTTTTTCAAGTTGAACGATTGTCTCACGGCTTACACCAACTCGGCGAGCCAGCTCGGATTGCGTGAGTTGGTCGTTCATATGCTTCTCGTTGTAGAACTCTCTGGCTGCTCTCAATGGATTCATCTTCACCCCCTGCTAAAAGTGTAAACCAAAGTTCACTTTTAGGTAAATTCGCATACCGTCTCGGGTAGGGCGAGCTTCCGGGGTTTTGAAATTGAAAGGCCATACCCCTATGCCCTAAGTGGCTCGACAAAAACAAGTGAGGTTTCAGCCAATTACGGATTCGCCCTTGCGAAAGCACACCTAAAAACAATGCTTTTTCAAGTATGGCGGCCAGTGACGGTGAATGTCCGGATGTGTCCGGTTTGAAGGACCTTCTTCACGAAAAATTGCTAGAATTTGTCGGTACCAATTACTTGCCAGTTGGGCTCCGTTCAAACTGTCTTTGCGCCTCCTCTTTGGAGAGTTCTCGGTACTGTTCAAGTCGTTCGGATGTCTGAAATGGTTTGAAGTTTGCCGGATAGCTTTCATTGAGTTTTGCCACCGCCTCATCCCACTTCGGGTAGAAGCCAGCTTCGCTGGACTCCGCATCGGTTTGTATCGCCGTAATCACTTCGCCAGTATTCGCATCCATGATCGAAAGGTATTGCCGGCAAACTTGATACCACCTCCCGATAAGCCACCCCTGTTCCTTCTTGCACTGAGCATGAGCAACAACAATCCCACCAACGCCATAGAGTTTGCCCCAGTGGGCCCACTTCTCACGGTCTTCATACCGGTCAGACTCTTCACGGTGAAGCCGTTGCTGTTCGGTTTTGATGGCCCTGAAACCACTGGAGCGATCAACAACGAACCACTTGCCGGAATCCACAAGGGCTTGCTGGATCATCACATGATGTTCGGCAGGTATCGAGTCTGGGTCGATCATTACTCTCATTGTCTTGTCGGTCCATTTGGTTCGCGGTGTGGATGCGCAGCCAAGCAAGCAGGCTAATCCTAAAATGCATACTGTCAGCTTCATAACATTCTCCTCATTTTTCAGCTTACCGAGCTTCACCGCTCCACTTAGAATCAAAACCGCCACCAAGGGCGGCCGGACTTTTCAAAGCGGTCGGAAGTTTTGATCCAGTAAAGGCAAGGTCGCCCAAGCATTGCCTTGGGGCCTCTAAGAAGATGACTTTGCGACCTTGATAGTCGCCGTGGATGTAACTCACCCATTGCATGAAATCGAATTTGATCTTCAGGTTGTCGAAGCAATCCCTGAATTGAGGAGGAACACGCAACCACAGGTTCCCCTGATCGCCGTCGCCGTACTTGAACATATAGTAGCCGCCTTCTGGGTCCCATGATTCAACCTTGCTATCCAACTGATCGACGGCCAGTTGAAAGATGTATCGTTTGCGTTTTGAAGGCGGTGACATATCAGCGAAATCTTCTTTGCCAGCTTCTTGCTTGGGGAGTGGTTGGAATTTCTGATGCTTTACCGAAAACTCCCACTGCTTGTAGAGGAAGATGTCTGTGGTTTGCCCGCCGGGTGGCTTTGTTCTGTACGGCTTTTCGATGGTGTCGGCATGGTTTGGATCATCTCCGTCCACAATGACAACGCTCTCCTTGAGTAAACGGTAGCGTTTTTGGTCAGGCGTTTCGTTTGCCTTTACAAATTCGTCCATCTTCTTTCTGGACTCTTCCATTTTCTTGATTTTCTCTAACCGCTCTTGCTCTCGCTTCTGGATGATCTTTTGAACGAGGCCCTCATCGGCAAATGCTTGAGTCCCGATGACTAGGCCAAGTAGAAATACGATGATTGTCTTAGCTATCATTTTGCTACTCCTGTTTCTTTCTGCGGAGCCGCCGGGCGCTGATTTCAAAGACCCCGCTGAACATGGGGTCATCTTCGCCTTCAAACAATTCGGCGAGTGATACGTTTTGAAGATCGACCCGGCTATGAATCCCGGTTAAAAGCCACTGGAAGTCGCAACTCAAAGCCCTACATAGTTTTTCAATTTTCAAATGATCGTGTGGGAGAGAATTACCTGAAACCCAGTCCGACATTGTAGCCGGAGTTACCTCGGCCATCGCTGCGGCAGCCTTTTGTGAAATCCCGCGCTCCGCAAGAATCGAACTTAGATTCTTACAGAAGGGACTTTCGATTTTTTTTCTCATGGGTTTTTGTTTTGCCAACGGCGAACTCCTCCACGAATCTTCTCGGCATCTCAAAATCAACCTAGAGGTCAGTTTCGGAGAACCGAACCGATTCGCTTCTCCTAATCTTCACCGTGCCGAACCCAATAAGCACCGCTGTGAACCAACGTGAACCGTGACATTTCATCAACGCAAATTTATGATCCTCGAACTAAATTGGTTTGAACTATTGTGAGAATCTTCTCAGCGGAGAAATGAAAATCGAGCTCGTTGATTTTGAATCATTCAGACAGAACTCTTATCGCGGCCGCCTTCGGCAACTTTATCTTCGCATTGATGCAACGGCACCTAGTTATGATCTCGGGACCGAAAAACGAAAGACGTTTTTTGTGACAGCTCAGGGTGAGTTCATCTCTGTTTTGCGGCTCAAACGACAAACATCCATCGAATCCGTCGCACAGTTTCTGAAAGTCTCGATCAACGATGTTGAGAAGATCGAACTTGGAGAGGCGAAGCTCGATGACCGTGACTTTTTCAGGCTATGCACCTTTTTAGGGGGCGAAGTTGAGGCTTCAGTTTTTATTGAGAAAATGGAGAAGGTGATGACTCCCGGAATGAGAGATGCAAGACGGAGTCTTAGCAAGTCACTCCGAAGCTACGGGATTACCTTTGCCGACGAGTGACCGCCCCACAGAATTAGTCCTCAAACTTCTTCACAGCTTTTTCTTCAACGGCTAGAACACCGTTCATTGGAGCATTGCGGATGTTGAAAAGGCGCGTGCGAATGTCATGTGCGCAGGCTTGATGAAAAGAGTCGATGTGACTTCCGACGTACACGAGAAAGTTTGCGAGATCATATGCAGAAACCATTTTGATTAGATCTCGGTACGTCATATCTGAATCGACATGAGCGGCAAACTTGTTTCTGATTTCTCTGACTTCAGATTCCATAGTCAAATTTCTTGAATTAGCAGAAGCCAATAAAATATGGTGCCCTTTGTATTGACCGTTCTGCCATTTGGACAAAAGACTTTCGTGTCTTGCCTCATCATATAAGTTGTCGATTAAGCTGAAAGCATCCACAACCATGAGTGACCACACGACTTCATGCAAGAGGTCAATTTTTTGAGAAAAATGAGTCAGACCCGAAAGCATATCGAGAAAATCAATAACACTCAAAATAGCCATCGCCTTTTCTTGATCCGGGTGACAGGCGAGCATACCTAAAGTATTCCCTCTGGTAAGCGCAAGAGAATCTGACGACATCGTCGGCGAAGATCCCTCTGGAACTGTTGCAGAATTAAATTCCTGTATAACGGAGTCAATCTTGGCATGGTCGGAAGCCTGCCATTTGAATCTTAATGGTACCGATAAGATCGACATCACCTCAATCATATCGTCTACGAATACATCAATGCTAAGAAGATCAACTGCATTCCAATTGTCGATGATCGAATCTATTGTTTCTTCTTGGCGATGCGCAGAGACCTTGTCACGTATCGACTCATAGATCCCACGGTAATCACGATCCAGACGAGTGAACTTTTCATCGAGCTGATCTCTGATTTTTTTGTCAATGTGAGATGATTTGAAAAGAGAGTTCTTGAGCCGTCGCCCAAGTTCAATGAATGAGTCCACTTGAAGATAAACCGCTCGTGCGATTACACGTTTGTGATAGTCGCTCTTGAGGGCTGAGACCGCTCGCCGTGTTGCCTCCGCTCTACGAGCCAAATATGAAATCTTTGAAAGCAAATTGAATTCCGCAGGAGGAAGAGTTTCGACAATTGTTTTGCCTTTTGGTGGCGGGGGATTCGAATTCAAGCTGCTCTCCTTTGCGATCACACATGCATTTGTAACCTCTATGCTATCAGGATAGGAGACCACGTGCCACCGCGAGCACCGTTTCAACTTCCTTATCTCGCATCCGTTTGAGCAGTTCCCCAATCTCCAACCTTGGGTCAGGCCGTTCAACAAAAGTATTCAACCGTTCAAAGTATGCCGTGGCCTTCACTCCGTAGGCATGGATGAGTCGCTTCAACTTCTCACCCTTGGGCACATCCATGCGCCCGGTCTCTACTTGGGCGATGTAGCTGTCAGAAACTCCAATCAATGCGGCAGCCTTTATCATCGAAATTCCGCGCTCATGCCGAATCTGTTTCAGTAACCTCGCCGCCGGAGTCATCACGATCCGGTCACTCCGCTTTTTGGTTCGATACTTCCTCGTTCCGCTCATCATTTTTTGCCTCTTAGTCAGGTTTTTTGTCTAAGTGCTTAGATACGTCCGCAGACGGCCGCTCGGCACGGCAAAACCGACCAGAAAATGGCTGCGGACACCCCTTACTAGGGTTGAGATGACCCAGGGTCGAATCATCGAGTCGCTGCTGCCACCGAAGGTAACTCGTTAAATTTCGTGATGTTGTTTGAAAAAAGGAACCCAAACATCCGCTGCGGACATCTGGGTTCTAAAACTGGTGTATTGGTGGAGGCGCCGGGAATTGAACCCGGGTCCGCAAGTGATTCACGTTAAGACAAGCTACAAGTTTAGTCGGTATTTAATGACGGCTGACAACTTCTATCGACAAACTTTGTCAGCCCTTGCACCGAAAGATTTAAAAAGTTGAGCTCGGAACAACACTCAACTCTCGATGTGGCATTAGTTATACTTCCACCAGCGTCACCACCGAACACCGATTTCAGCATCAGCTTTTAATTAAGCTGCAAAAGCGAATTGATCGCCAGATAAAACAATGCACGTTTTTAACGAGGTCCACATGCGCCCCGACTTGCTTCCTAAGCTTCACGACCCACGTCGAAGCCAGTACGCCCCCACGGACGTAACTCAATACCTATACCATAATCTGTGTCTCATAGCTAGTTCGGCAAGCTCTCCCCGAGGAAATGGCCAGAATTCCCCGTGGGGGTGAATTGCGGTGCAATTTGGTGGCCCTTTTCAATTGAGATCGAAGCTATCGGGGGGTTACCGGAGCATGGCCTTTGCAACTCTTAAGGGAAGCAAAGGAGAATTTATGAAACATTTTATTAAGAAAACTCTGTCCTTCTCGATCGCCCTATTATGGGTGGCGGCCGAATCGATCGCACAAACGGGTGGAGCGGCGGGCGGCGCACCCACAGGCGGAGCAGCACCGGCCGGTGGAACAGTTCCCGCAGCGGCGAACACGTCGGCACCTCCGGGAGCGGCATTTCCTCCTCCGGGACAACCTTCGACGAGTACATCCTCGACGGGTACGACTCAACCCAATCCCATTCAGAACCCTCGGCAGAACAATCAGACGAGCGGAAATATTCGTCCCAATGGGAGCACCTCCGCGACGCCTTCCAGCAGTACGTCCACCTCTGGTTTTTCGAGCCCCGGTAACGATGCGGCGGGGAATTCGATGAGTCCTAATCCAGGGAAAACTCAAAGCTCTACCGCTCCTGGTGCGCCTCAGGGGTCCAACACCCCGGGCACAAACACCGTGAATAATAGCTTAGGTGTTGCGCCCGATGCGGCCGCACGCACAAATTCGAATTCCAAATCGAACTCGAATCCGCAGCAGCGTCGATAACTAATTATCGGAGCTTGGCCAAGATTTTTGGAAGAGCATCGATCAGATCGGTGGCGAGCAGGCTTAAAATATCTTTTTGATCTTTAAGCCACTCGTCAGCGACATTTCCGTGCACAAAGGCCGCAAGGGGTGCAGCCTCTTGGGCGGTTAACCCCTGCGCCACAAGAGCTGCGATCATTCCGGTTAACGTATCGCCGGTTCCCGCTTTGGCGAGAGCCGCATTTCCCGATTGAATTTCGAAATACTTCCCTCGACTGGCCACAAGAGTTTTGTGCCCCTTTAAAATCACAGTGCAATGGAGCTTCTTCTCTGCGAGCAAAATCGCTGCCTTGCGATTCTTGCGAATCTTGTCGGAAGACCATCCGATCAGTCGCGATAGCTCTCCTTCGTGGGGAGTTGCTATCCACGAGGCGGGGAGGGGAAGGAGTTTGTATTCGGAGCAAATATTTAAAGCATCGGCATCAATCACCACGTGTTGGGCTTTGGCTCGAAGAAGTGCTTTTAGAAGTTTTAAGCTGTGTTTGGATTTTCCTAAGCCGGGGCCAATGGCGATACTCGCTTCGTTGAAGTTTAATTTTAAAAACTTAGTCCACGGCATTGTTAAAAAATTAGGATGTTTGAAGGTGGGGAAACTTTCTCCGTGGCTCACAACATAGGTGTAGCCTGAGCCCATGCGCGCGGCCGCGGTGGCCGCTAAAACGGCAGCGCCGAACATTCCTTTTGAGCCCCCAATAATATACGTCTTTCCGGCAGAGCTCTTATTGTCGGTGGATTTCCGTTTCGGGAGAAGCTTTCGCGCCGCTTTAAGATCAAATTTGAGGAAGGAGTCTTTCATAGCACCAACCTAATGGAGCCAACTCCGCAGTTCAACAATGAAACATAGAGTCTTTAGCCAAAGACCTCCAAAATCTTGCGAGCTCCTTGACTGATTCTGGGGAGTCACTAGATTAAAGGAATCAGGAGAACATTATGACCAGCAAAGAAATTCAAGCCGCTCTCGACTGGCGCTACGCCGTTAAAAAATTTGATGCCACTCGAAAAATTTCCCCCGCCGATTGGAAAATCATCGAAGAATCGATGGTCAAATCTCCTTCGTCCTACGGACTGCAGCCGTGGAAGTTTATCGTTGTGACCGATCAAACGCTTAAAGATCAACTGCGACCTCTCTCGTGGAATCAGTCTCAAGTTTCGGACTGCTCCCACTATGTGGTGATGCTCTATAAAAAGAAGATGGATGTCGCTTTTATTGATCGTCATATTCATCGCATGGCCGAAGTGCGAGGGGCAACGTTGGACTCTCTGGCCGGTTTTAAGAATTCCGTGGTGGGAGATCTCATCAATGGTCCTCGCTCAGAAGTGATTGGCCCGTGGGCGCAAAGACAAGTCTATATCGCCATGGGATTTATGATGACCGCAGCGGCACTCCTCAACATCGATACCTGCCCGATGGAAGGCATCAGTCCTGCGGACTACGATAAAGTTCTTGGTCTTGAGAATTCCGAATGGGCAACGGTCGCCACGGTGGCTGTGGGTTATCGCCATCCGGAGGATCGCTTCTCGAAACTCCCTAAAGTGCGATTTCGAGACAATGAAGTGATCGAATATCGTTAAGTCTATTGGCTTTGAATCATTTTTAAAAAATGTTCGATTTCGTTTTTAAACTCGCAAGGTCCACCCAGGTTTGTCTTTAAGGCAATCCCTTGGTGGAACGTCATTATCATATCCGCAAGAATTTGCGCTTTGGCCGAAGGAATATTTTCGGCCTTGAGATTTTTTAGAATTAAATTTTTAGTGTACGCCAGCTTTTCCGTCACGTGGGTCTTCGCTTTTGCCGGAAGAATATTATAATCGCGAATTGTGTTCACCAAAAAGCAACCCTTAGGTCCTTTGGGGCAATTCGATTTTGTGAGTAAGTTCTTTATGTTTCCCCAACCGAGCGGTTCGGACGTCATCAGCTCTTCGATTCCACTGGTGTCGGAGTATTGTTTGAGGCATTCGACAAACATTTCGTCTTTGCCGTTAAACTCCGAATAAAGACCCGATTTATTAACCCCAGTCGCTTTTTCTAAATCCTGGACGCTGGTCTTTGCATAGCCTTGCGTCCAGAAAAGCTCTCTGGCTCGATTTAACACATCCTGTAGGTCGTAGTTTTTGACTCGTCCCATATTTAATCAAGCTAACATAAAAAACCGATCGGTTCAATATTTTTCTTGCGGATGCCGTAAAGGCTGTTATATTGAACCAAACGGTTCAATAAAGAACGAAAGGAAACAAAATGAATAAACTCCAAGGGAAAGTTGCATTAGTCACGGGCGGGAACTCAGGGATCGGTCTGGCCACGGCCAAACTCTATAAAGATCACGGCGCTCAAGTGGTGATCACCGCGCGCTCACAAGACACCTACGAAAAGGCGAAGGCCGAGTACGGCGGCATCTTCGATATCGTGCGCACCGATATTAGCCAGCCTCAAGAATTAGATCGCCTCTACACCCACATCAAGGAAAAATATGGAAAGCTCGACGTGCTCTTCGCAAATGCGGGAATTGCCAAATTTGCTCCCACCACCGAATCCTCTCCGGAGTTTTTCGATAGTCAGTTTGATACAAATGTTCGTGGGTTGTACTTTACCGTTCAAAAAGCTCTCCCTCTACTCAGCCCTGGCAGCGCAGTTGTTCTTAATGCTTCTGTTGCTGCTGTAAAAGGAATTCCAGGAAGCTCGGTGTATTCCGCTACGAAAGCCGCCGTGAGAAGTTTTGCGCGCTCGTGGACGGCGGAAATTCCTGTGACCTCCGTGCGCTTTAATGTTCTATCGCCCGGTCCCATCGAAACGCCCATTTTCGAAAAAACAGGAATGTCTCCCAAAGAGGTCGGTGAGTTTACCACCAACATGGCGGCCACAGTTCCTATCAAGAGATTGGGACGCTCCGAAGAGATGGCTAAGGTCGCGCTCTTTTTAGCCAGCGATGATTCAAGTTATATCGCAGGAGCCGATATCACTGCCGATGGTGGTTATGGACAAGTTTAATGCGGAAAAAGCGGCCACAAGTTTTGTGGCCCTCGTTTCAGATCCAAGAATTTCGGGGAACTCGAATCCAAAGACGAGCTTCTTTAAGATACTCTTGAGAAAAATGCGCGGCAAAAGTAAAAAAATTGCCGAGCATATGGCGTAATTCATTTAATCGCAAAAATAAGCGGTGCCGTTGACAGATTGGCCGAGAGAGCCGGTCTGTTGAATGGTCACGAAGTTAGCGCCTTTGCGAGCAGCATCGAGCTTGAGATCCTCAAGGGCGTCTTCGAAAGTTCCCTTTACCGTCTTGACGCGGCCTTCGACTTTTCCGAGATCGCGACAGTTTTTACCGGCCTCTTCGCGGCTGACTTCGACGTTTTTGGCTTCGGGTTTAATCGGGTGACTGCTGCAATTTACGAGGGTTACAGCGAAGATTCCCGTAAGGGCGAATATAACTAATGCTCGCATAAGGTGCTCCTATTGTTTTTGCGCGGGTTCCTATGTATAAGCCGATGATGGCCTTTAAATTTCTCTCAGTCACGCCCAGAATTTCTGTCGATCCACAGCAATGGATGGACTGGTCGTGGCAAATGCGCAAAGGCCTAAAAACTCAAGGGGACTACGCGCAGTATTTTACTCTAACCCCCGATGAGCAGCAGGGCTTTGCGCAGTCGCAAAACATCTTTCGCGCGCAAACCACGCCCTATTATGCGTCTCTGGCCTCGGCAGACAATGCCTTTGATCCCATCCGCCGAATTCTTATACCGAGTCGCGAAGAGTTTGAAGGCAGCGGGCAAAGCCCCGCTCAGCAAATGCTCGATCCCTTAGGGGAGCGGAAAGCATCTAACAATCCCACCGCGCGCGTGGTGCATCGGTATTCGGATCGCGTTTTATTTTTAGTGACTGATCTTTGTAGTGTGTATTGTCGCTACTGCACACGCAAACATTTCACCGCCACCGATCAAGCGTTTTTAAACTCAAAAGAGTACGCCGATGCTTTAGACTATATTCGTTCGCACAAAGGAGTGCGCGAGGTGATCTTCTCGGGCGGAGATCCCCTCACGTTATCAGACAGTATCGTCGAGCGGATTTTAAGTGATGTGAGGCGTATCGAGCACATCGAAATCATTCGCGTCCATTCGCGCATGCCGGTGGTGGCTCCTATGCGCATCACTGATGCGCTTGTTAAAATTCTACAAAAGAATAAACCGGTGTATTTGATCACTCACTTTAATCATCCCAAGGAGATCACCGCAGAATCCGCCATGGCTGTGGAAAAGCTGGTGGATCACGGTATACCCACACTCAATCAAATGGTTTTATTAAACGGTGTAAACAATCATCCCGCAATTATTCAGGCACTGTCGCGACGCTTGCTGTATCTCCGTGTGAAGCCCTACTACATGTTCCAGTGCGATCCTTCGCAGGGGACCGATCATCTGCGAACTTCCATTGAGGACTCTCTCGAGATTCAAAAAGAACTCTGGGGACATCTCTCGGGCCTTGCGATGCCGACGTACATCGTGGATATTCCCGACGGCGGCGGTAAAGCCGCGCTCACTCCCAACTTTCAAGTGGCTCAAGAGGGTCATGTAAGAAAGTTTAAAGGCTGGGACGGGGTCGAAGCCCAATATGTAAGTCCCGCCAAAATTATTAAACCCATCGACGCCGAAGATTATCTCGAAGAGTGGGAGATCTTAAAGTCCGGGAAAAAAATTAAGTGGTGATATTTCTTAGAAATTTAGTCTAATCTTTTAAGAGATCTTGCGGCAGCAAAGCACTGGACAAAGGTTTACTGTTTTATAAATAGGCTTTAAGTTTAAGCTAAAAGTACTACTCTATGAAGAACACAATACCTAATCCTCAATTTTGATATGATCGATAAATTCAATAACCTACAAAAAATCTACGCTGAGCTCGACGGCAGTGTCCGGCGTAAAGGCCTTAACAGAGACTCTTCGGAACCGATCTATGCTTCCTATCTGAATTTGATAAAGTCCAATATCGAACTAAACGGAAAAAGTGTTCTAGATATTGGATGCGGAAGTGGTTGGTCTTCGTTTTTTATTTCGAAATTTGCAAAAAAAGTAATTGGACTTGATTTGCATAAAAATGGTTATGAGCCCGATTCATCAGACAATCTAGAATTTAAAACCGGGTCTGCTGAACAGCTGGATTTCGACGATGAAATTTTTGACGTAGTTACTACAAATGAGTGCTTAGAGCATGTGCCTCATCCAGATGTCGCCTTGACTGAGTTCGATAGGGTGTTAAAGCCTGGCGGCTATGTTGTAATTTCGGGCCCTAATCTTTTTAGCCTACTCCAGTCTTTAAGGGGTCTTACTCAATACGTTTGGAGCAATCGACCTTTGTATACGATTTTTTATCGTAGCCCGTCGCTTCCCAAGCATCCTCATGGAAATACATTTCCTGAAATATTAGTGAATCTATTTAAAAACTTATACTTTATCACGAAGCTCTATTGGATGAAGAAACCTTTGTTTAAGCGACGCGAGCCAGATTTGATCCCACCCTTTCATGCAGACAATGACGCTTGCTACTACTTAAATCCGCTGGATCTTAAATACTTTTTTGAATCTAAAGGGTACACCGTGGTGACTTTTTCTAAAAATAGACCTGGTTTTATGGCCATGATGCCATCCGGAACCGGATTTGTTGCACGAAAACCCGAAACATCAAAAAAGGTCTACGCGTCTTAAATTAAAGTGAGATTGGCGTGCTTCGCGTAGAATTTTTTAACCGTGTTGTCTCTAAAAACAATTCCGACTTTGATGTTGTCGCCTGAGCCTTCGACGGAATGAATGGCACCCGCACCGAAAATCGGGTGGCGGACTTTGGCGCCCACTTTGTAGCGAGCGTCGGTGCTGTCGGAGAAGTTTTCGTAGTCGGGGAAAGCATCAAACTGTTGAGTGGGCTTAGGAGCCTTTTGTGAGTAAACGCCTTTTTGCATAAAGCTCGGTCGCTTCTGCACGGCACTCATCACTTCGACGAGCTCTGCGGGAACTTCGTCTAAAAAGCGCGATGGAGGATTGAAGCGATGTTCGCCCCAGTGTCTGCGGCTTCGCGCATGGCACATGAAGAGTTCTTTTTCGGCACGGGTCATGCCGACGTAACACAAGCGGCGTTCTTCTTCGATCTTGCTGCCTTGCTCTTCGATGCTCTGAGTGCTTGGAAATAATCCGTCCTCAAGACCTACCATAAACACGTAAGGGAACTCTAACCCCTTAGAGATATGGAGAGTCATCATCGTGACCGCGGGCTTATTGCTATCGTCATCCTTATCCGCATCCGAAGCGAGGGCCATGTCGTTTAAAAATTTATCGAGAGTGGCCTCTTCGTGATGGGTTTCCGAAAAGCGCAAAATGGCGTTCCCGAATTCCTGTAAGTTTTCGATCCGTGCTTGCGACTCTTGCGTGTTATCGCTTTCGAGTTCTTTCAAATATCCTGTTTGATCCAAGATCTCTTGATATACGGAATAGATGTCGAGCGTCTTCATGCGCTCTCGTAAACGCACGATCATATCTAAGAATGCTCCCATCTTTTGGCAGGCTCGAGGATTGATCTGCTTTTCGGTGACGGCTTGAATGGCCGCATCGATCATGTTGATCCCATGGCGTAGACCGGTCTCTTCGACGATATCCATCGTCGTTTTGCCAAGTCCCCGCGTAGGAACGTTCACCACGCGTTTAAACGCAAGATCATCCCGCGGATTCAGAATAAGTAACATATAAGACACGACGTCTTTAATCTCTTTACGATCATAGAAGCGCACGCCGCCATAAAGTCGGTAAGGAATGCTCGCGCTTCGCAATTGCTCTTCGAGAATTCGCGATTGTGCGTTGGTGCGATAAAAGATCGCGATTTCGTTGAGCGAAACGTGATTGTGTAGGGCTTTGACTCTCTCGGCGACGAACTGGCCCTCTTCGTACTCGTTATCAAGCTCGACAATTTTTACTTTTTCGCCGCTCGGATTTTCAGTGAACAGCGTTTTATCGTGGCGTTCGGTGTTGTTGGCGATCACCGCTTGAGCGGCTGTGATGATATTTTTCGTGGAGCGATAATTTTGCTCGAGCTTAATGATCGTTGTGTCGCCAAAGTCTTTTTCGAAGTTTAAAATATTGGTGATGTCCGCTCCGCGCCAGCCGTAAATGGACTGATCTTCGTCTCCGACCACGCAAATATTATTGGTGTCACGGACCAGTCCCCGCATCATGCGATACTGACTGGCGTTGGTGTCTTGATACTCATCCACTAAGAGATACTGATATTGATCTTGAAGGTAACCACGAACCACTTCGTCACCTTCGATGAGTTTTAAAGTTTTATAAATCAGATCGCCAAAGTCGACGGCGTTGGATTGCGCCAATTCTTTTTCGTACTCACGAAATAGCTGAGCAAATTCTTTATTAAACAGGAGCTTTTGATCCATGATCTGGCGCTCGGTCATCGCCTGCGCTTTAACATTATTGATGCGTGATTGACAAAATTTAGGAGTGATGACTTTATCGTTGAGATTGAGCTTTTTGATGATTTTTTTAATCACTGATTGCTGATCGCTGTCGTCGTAGATGGAAAAGCCGGGATTGAGTCCAATTCGCGAACCGTAGCGTCGTAAAATTTGCACTCCCAAGGAGTGGAAGGTGGAAAGAGTGACGCGATTGCCGAGATGGGGCGGCATCATACTGTGAACGCGCTCGCGCATTTCTCGAGCCGCTTTATTGGTAAAGGTCACCGCCAGGATATTTTCCGGACGAATAAAACCTTTTTCGACGATATACGCGATCTTGTGCGTAAGAACCCGAGTTTTTCCGGAACCTGCGCCAGCGAGGATTAAGAGCGGCGAGCCATAATGCATTACAGCTTCGATTTGCTTAGAATTTAAGTGATCTAAAGACAATAAAAAACCCCAGCTGAAGTCAGATGGGGTTTGTTGTAAAACAGATAAATTAGCGAGTCAATTTTTGAACGATAGAATCTTTCACTACGCCTTGTTTACCGATCTCTGATTGGTACGTCATAGCTTCTTTTTTGTTTTTGAAGCTACCGATGCTGACGCGATACCAAGTTTTTCCGTTGATTTCGGTTTTAAACGGGAAGGCAGGGTAACCCTTTTTGATCAACGATCCGGCCATATTTTCAGCATCTTTTAAACTCTCATAAGAAGCCACTTGGACGGTGTACTCTGTCGCAGCCGCTTTCTTGGCAACACTGGAAGGAGAGCGATCGTCTTCTACTGGCATGCCGTGAGCCACTTGCTTGTGCTGAGGCGCTGCTTCGTGCTTTTCAGAGTGAGCATCGTGCTTTTCGGTAGCAGCAGCGCCGTGAGCGACTTCGTGCTTTTCAGCAGGGGCAGCGGTCTCACCGTGATGTCCTGACGCTGAAGCCACTTCGCGCTTTTCGCCATGACCTTCGCTCTCAGCATTTTCAATGGCCGATTTTGCGAGTTGCTGAATTTCCTCTTCGGAAAGTTCGCCAGATCCGGGCACTTCATCGTGCGCATCTGTATCGTCATTCATTGCGTGAGAATATTTTTTATCAAGTGATTTGAGAGCATATTCTTTATCGCTCAAACCTTTTCCAGAAATAATTCCAACGCTAAAAGAAAGTAGAGAAACTAAAACTACTAATAGTGTAACGATCACTTTCTCTAAACGACTTTCTTTTTTCCCCGGCGTACTTGCTCCGTCTTTTTTCATGAACCCTTCCTTGTTTTAAACCTTAAAAATGAGAATACTTGAGGCGCAGATAAAGCGCAATTCGGATGGCTCTACGTCTAGTGTGGTGCCAGATTGAGCCAACGGATATTCCCCCAGCTCAGATGTATCCTATTCTGCTTGAGTCCTGTCAATATATCGCCAGCGCACCGCCACCGAAGAGTCAGAACGCCGGCTTTTACGCGCCCCGAAAGGCTTTTATTGAGATCTGATCGCGCTCTGACCTTCCAAAGTCGGTGTGGCACTGCTGTTGCTGAGTCTATCGGTGAGACTAAAAAGTTTGGGGGACAAGTGGCAGATTCAAATGCAGCAAAGAAGCAAAAACCAGCTGAAGATCCAGCAGAAAATTCAGCCGAAGGTGGACAGCCGAAAGATAAGAAGTCGTTAGTATTGATGATCTTAGTCATCATTAATTCTTTAGTCCTGCTCGCCGTGGGCGGCGGATTATTCATGTACGTGCAGACCACGAAAAAGGTGAACACATCAATTACTGCTGAAGATGACGCGGGCGCAGGTCACGGCGAATCAGCTGCCGGCGATCATGGCGGCGGTCACGGAGCTCCGGCGGCAGATGCTCACGGCGGTGGGCATGGCGGTGGAGAAAAGAAAGCCGCGGCTCACGAAGGCGAAGCTAAAATTGTATCGATGGATCCCTTTTATGTGAACTTAAGTGGAAGCGAAGGCTACAAGCTTCTTAAAGTGACCATGAGTTTCGAAGTGGACAGTTCTGCCACGCAAGAAGAAATCGTAAAGCGCCAGGCGCAAATCAAAGACATCATTATTATTCTACTTTCGAGCAAAAACTACGGAGAGATCTCCGGTGAGAATGCTCAACAGCGTCTTAAAGACGAAATTATGGACACGATCAATTCTTTCCTCGCTAAAGGGAAAGTGAAAAAGATTTTATTTACTGAGTTTATCTTTAACTAATTAGGGTGAGAGCGTATGAATCAGGTATTATCACAGAGCGAAGTTGATGCACTCCTGTCGGCAGTCTCTGATGGCGAAATTAAGCCGACCGAGAAGAAGCGCAAGGCTGATGAAAAAGTCGTCGTTGTTTACGATCTAACAAGCCAAGATCGTATTATTCGTGGCCGTTTACCACAGCTCGACGTTATTTATGAAAAATTCATGCGTTCGTTCCGTGTGACATTGTCCTCGGCGATTCGCAAAATTGCGTCGCTCAATCACTCCAGCACTGATTTCTTAAAGTTTGGAGAGTTTATTAATACTCTTCCCACGCCCACTTGCATGAGTGTTCTCCGTTTAGGAAATCTCCGCGGGTCGGCTTTATTTGTGATCGAAACCAAATTAGCGTACGCGCTGATTGATAGTTTCTTTGGCGGCGACGATCGTCCCTATGCCAAAGTCGAGGGCAAAGACTTTACGCCGATCGAATTATCTATTGTAAAAAAAGTGGTGGAGTTAGCATTGGGAGATCTCGAACTCGCCTGGGAAGCGGTGGAGCCCATCGACTGCAGCTTCGTCAGAACGGAAGTGAATCCTCAGTTCGTGGGGATTGTGCCCCCGACAGACGTGGTCATCGCATCGACATTTGATGTGGAATTAGAAAAAGCCAGCGGCACTATGACATTGGTCATTCCTTACGCGGCGATCGAGCCTATAAAACAAAAGTTATCTTCGGGATTCCAGATTGAATCCGATCAAACAGATAAAAAACTATGGACCAAGATTTTTAAAGAGCAGTTGAAAGACGTTGCGCTCGACGTAAAAGTCAATTTGGGCGAGGCGAGCATTTCTATCGAAGATCTTATGAAGCTTAAAATCGGCGACGTGATTCCTTTAAATCAGGACGCCAGCAAAGAGATCGATATTTTAATTGAGAATACAAAAAAGTTTAAAGGCTTCTACGGAGTCAGTCATGGTTCAATCGCCATGAAGGTCACGGATAAGTCAGGCAATAATCGAAAATAAGAGGTGTTAAATGTCAGATGCAGCTAAAAAAGATATTCCCGAAGTTCCTCATTTGCAGGATCTTTCGCAGGACAAAGAGCCCAATCTTTCTCTCATTATGGATATTCCGCTCAAACTTACTGCGGAATTGGGACGTACAAAAATCGTCGTGAGCGAACTTTTGAATTTAGGTCAAGGAAGTGTGATCGAACTCAATAAGCTCGCCGGTGAACCGATGGAAATTCACGTTAACGATAAACTGATCGCTAAAGGCGAAGCGGTTGTGGTTAACGATAAATTTGGAGTTCGCCTCACAGATATTATTTCACCTAAAGAACGCGTGGAGCAGTTAAAATGAGGATTTTCTTAGCCGGATTACTAATTGCGAGTTTCTTTTTTTCATCTTTAGTTCAGGCCGCCGATGGAAACGAAACCTATTTGAACGCCGTCACGACGCAGGTCGAAGATGGCAGCCTCAAAATGGAATTCGATCTCAGCAATTCGATCTCGGCTAAGACGACCGACGTCAAGTTTCTCCGCCGTACGATTGAATGGGATCTCAAGGGGATCCTTTTAAAGAAAGACAAAATTTTTCTTAACGTCGGAAAAAACGATGTAAACAATATCTACGCCTCTCAAGTGGGTAATAACGCGACTCGTATTCGCATTAACCTCGATGCCAATAAAGTCGCGTCCAATTATCACGACCGTGTGGTGTTTTCGAAGTCGGGAAACCGTTTAACTCTCAAACTCGACTCGTCGATTCCGTTAATCTCTAACAATATTACTGAGCTCAATCGAATTTATGATATTGAGCCGGGCCAAGAGTCCTCCAGTGCGAACTCAAAAATTGCAAATGTATTGGATCAAAAGGCCACTTTGAAGGTGTCTGCCGATCCGACAAAGGCGGTTGTTCCGGTGCCTGCTGATGGAGTCACAACATCAGCGACGGCAGATGCTGATGACGAAGCCGCCGCCGCTTTGATTGATGATTCGAAGAGCGAAAGTGAAATCCCTTTGATCGTCAAAAAAGAGACTTCTAAAGAAGCCGGTTCTTCGCCTTGGGCTCGAATCATGATTGGTGTGGGAGTGCTTTGCGCTCTCCTATTATCGGTGATGTTCGTGAATAAAAAAATCCAAGCTCGCAAATCCGGTGGAGCTTTCAATCAAGACTCTATCGTTGTTGTTTCACAAAAATATCTAGGTCCTAAGCGCTGCCTGACATTGGTGCGCGTTTCGGGAGAGTACCTACTCTTAGGCGTTACAGATCACAATATTTCCCTCGTGAAAAGTCTCTCCGTGATCAATGACGAACTCCCGGCTTTGGATCCTAAGGATTTCGGCTCAGCGACGCAGGCCAGTTTTGGTTCGACGATCAAAGGCATGCAGCAAAAGATCGAAGAGTCGGAAGATGTAACAGCGATGGCCGAGGATACTGAGGACTCTTTCACCGTATCTTCCTTGAGTGACGTTAAAAAAATCATGAGAAAAAGAAAGTACATCGATGAAGCTGATATGTAAGGTTCTCTTATTTGTTCTCTTTGCCGGCTTTGCCACCGAAGCTTTGGCGCAGATCACTGTGCCGAGCGTAAGCTTTGGGATGAAGAGCACAAGTAACCCTAAAGAAGTGGTCTCGGCCATTCAGATCATCATATTGCTCACGGTGTTGACTTTAGCACCGGCGATTTTGATTCTGATGACGAGTTTCACGAGAATCATCATTGTCTTTTCGTTTTTAAGACAAGCTCTTGGTACACAACAAATGCCGCCGAACCAATTGTTGGTGGGTTTATCCTTGTTTCTCACATTCTTTATTATGCAGCCGGTTTTCTCAGTGGTAAACACGGAGGCGCTGCAGCCTTATATGAATCAACAGATCTCTCAGGAAGTGGCTTTCGAAAGAGTTCTGGTCCCCTTCCGCAAGTTTATGTTTTCACAAACTCGGCCAGCGGATTTGAATCTATTTATTCGTCTTTCTAAATTGAACGAGCCTAAAACTCGCGCCGATGTGCCGACTCCAGTTTTGATTCCGGCATTTGTGATCTCGGAATTAAAAACGGCGTTTCAGATTGGTTTTATCATTTATCTTCCGTTCCTGGTGATCGATATGATCGTCGCGAGTGTGCTTATGGCCCTCGGGATGATGATGTTACCTCCGGTGGTGATTTCGCTTCCGATTAAAATCATGCTTTTCGTTTTAGTGGACGGTTGGAGTTTAATTATTGGCTCTATGGTTAAGAGCTTCGGGTAAAATATGTCAGATGAACTCGTTTTAAATTTAAGCACGCAGACATTAAAGACCATGGCCCTGGTTGCGGCTCCGATGCTTATTGCGGCTCTTGTGACGGGATTGATTGTGAGTGTTTTTCAGGCGATCACGCAGATTAACGAAGCGACTTTGACCTTTATTCCTAAAATGATCATCGTTGCTATCGTTCTTGTGATCGCTGGTCCTTGGATGCTCGACACTCTTAAGGGCTTTACCGTAGAAATCTTTGAGACGGTGGGAACAATCGTCAGAACACAGTAGGGGCGTGACCCGTGAACGTTCTGCAAATCACCGAAATCCAAGCCTTTTCGTTTTTGTTGATCCTCGCGCGAATGAGTGCGTTTCTCGTGGCGTGGCCGCTTCTTGGTGGCATTAACGTTCCCGCTCCCGTCAAAGTTCTTCTCGCTCTTTTATTGAGCTTAGTTTTCTTTCCGTTATTAAAGGACTCCATGAATCTTCAGGTCATCGGTATCGCACATCTCATAGGATGCGTGATGAAGGAAGTGTTTGTCGGGCTCTGCCTAGCCTTCGTGTCTTACCTTTTCTTCTACGCCATCCAAGTGGGGAGTGAATTGGTGGCCACCAGTATGGGAGTCAATGCCGCCCAGATCTATAACCCGACCATGTCGGTATCGATGACTCCGGTCGATCAGTTTTACTCGATCATGGCCAGTTTGTTTTTCCTTTTGATGAATGGCCATCATATTTTTTTGACAGGTCTCCTTCACAGCTATGACATCATCCCCGCGACTCGATGGGGCTTAAGTTTAGAGTCTTTTTCTCAAATCGCATTAATCGGTAAAGAAGTGCTGATCATCGGCTTTCAACTGTCAGCTCCCGTGTTGGTTTCAATTTTGCTTATAAATATATCGATGGCCATTATTGGTCGAGCAGTACCACAGATGAATGTCCTGCTCACGAGTATGTCCGTTAACGTTTTGGTGGGGATTTTTATTTTAATTTTTGCGATTCCATTGATCTGGAGTGAGTTTCATCAGAGCTCCGAATTTTTTATGGAAGCGTTTATGGGATTCTTAAAGACAGTTTAACTTATGGCAGAACACAGCGAGCAGGAACGCACAGAAGAAGCAACCAGTCAGCGGAGAGAGGATTTCCGCCGTCGTGGTCAAGTCGCGCAGACGAAAGAACTTTCGTCGGTGTTTATGCTTTTGGGTCTAGCTCTTTTGATGTGGATGATGGGGAAGTACTTCCTCGATAATATCTTCGACACCTACCGGATGGCTTTTGATCTCATCCGTCCTGATGTTCTCCGGGACAACAACATCACGGGTTACCTTGCAGCCTTTGGAATCAAGGCGGCGATGATTTTGGCGCCAATTCTTCTTTTCGCGCTTGTGTTTTCGATTGGTGCTTCGGTGCTCCAGACCGGTCTGTTGTTTAGCGAAGAAGCTCTTTCTCCAGATTTAAATAAAATGAACCCGCTCACGGGATTTAAACGAATCTTCAGTCTTCGGAATCTGATGGAGGGGGTTAAGTCTCTCGCGAAGTTCGCGGCCATCGGGGGCGTGGTTTATAAAATTCTTTCCGGGGTGATGACGGGACTTCCTGAGCTCACTTTATTCTCACCCACGCAGACGATGGGGTTCCTTGTAACGCTCATCTTTAAATTGCTATTTAGTGTCGGCATCCTGATGCTTGTGATCGCCATCGCGGATTACTTTTTTCAACGCTTCACGCTCGAAAATGAGATGAAGATGACAAAACAAGAAATTCGCGACGAAGTGAAAACCCGAGAAGGGGATCCGCTCATTAAAGCGCGCATTCGGAAGATACAAAAAGAAACAGCTCAGCGCCGGATGATGAGTGACGTGCCTAAGGCAGATGTGATTATCACAAACCCGACTCACATTGCGATCGCTCTAAAATACAATCCCGAAAAGTACGCGGCCCCGATCTTATTAGCTAAAGGCCAGGATCACGTCGCTATGAAGATCAGAGAGCTCGCTAAAGAGCACAATATTCCGATCGTCGAGAACAAACCTCTGGCGCGTGCGATTTTTAAAACTATGGAACTGGGACAGGTTATTCCCCGTGAACTCTTTGCCGCGGTGGCTGAGGTTCTCGCTTACGTCTTTAAACTTAAAAAGAAAAAACTGGCTAGGATCTAATGGAAGCGATGATTCAATTTTTAAGAAAGTTCGATAAGCTCTCAAAAAACTTAGACATGGTCATGGCCCTGTCGATCATTGCGATTCTTTTCGTCATGATTATTCCACTTCCTCCAGTGCTTTTGGATTTATCATTAACTTTTTCGATCATGTTGAGTTTGTTAGTTCTTTTGGTGGCCGTTTACACGCAACAGGTCTTAGACTTTAGCGTCTTCCCCTCACTTCTCTTGATTTCGACTCTCTTCCGCCTGTCGCTCAACGTGGCGACAACACGCTTAATTCTTTCAGAGGGTCATAACGGTCCAGATGCGGCAGGATCTGTGATCCACGCGTTCTCAAGCTTCGTCATCGGGAATAACTACGCCATTGGATTTATTGTTTTTATCATCTTAGTTGTCATTAACTTTGTGGTGATCACTAAAGGTTCGGGTCGTATTGCGGAAGTGGCAGCGCGCTTCACGTTAGATGCAATGCCGGGTAAACAAATGTCGATCGATGCGGATTTGAATGCTGGTCTTATTAACGAAGAACAAGCTCGGACTCGTCGTAAGAAGATCGAAAACGAAGCGGACTTCTACGGAGCCATGGATGGTGCCAGTAAATTCGTTCGTGGAGATGCGATTGCCGGGATCGTGATCATGGTGATTAACATTATCGGTGGTCTAGCCATCGGTGTTCTTCAACAAGGGTTAGATATCAGCACGGCCGCCAAATTCTACACGCAATTAACTGTGGGTGATGGGCTAGTCACGCAAATTCCAGCGCTGATCGTTTCGACAGCGGCCGGTACAGTGGTGACGAAGAACAGTTCGAAGTCGAGCATTGGTGCCGACATCGCCACACAGCTTTTCATCAATCCGAAAGCCGTTTTTGCGGCTTCGGGAATTATGTTTATGTTCGCCGTGATTCCAGGGCTTCCGGCTCTTCCGTTTGCCTTTATGGCGATCCTGCTCGGCGGAATCGGTTACGTCACTATGGAAACTCAAAAACAAAAGGCAAAGGACGAAGAGCAAAAACAAACAGCCGAAGCTCAGAGACCTAAATCCGAAAATATCGAAAGCCTTCTTCCTTTGGATTTGGTTGAGGTCGAAGTGGGTTATGGATTAATTAATATCGTCGAGTCTCACGAAAGCGGCGATCTCATGGAGCGTATCGTGAGCATACGTAAGCAATTTGCTATAGATTTAGGGGTCATCATCCCGCCAGTTCATATCCGAGATAACTTACAGTTGAAGCCAGGGGAGTATCGAATCCTCATTAAGGGTCACAAAGTGGCACAGGGCGAGCTCAAGGCTGAATGTTTTCTGGCGATGGATCCCGGCGGCGCTTCTAAAAAGATCGATGGTATTCCCACGAAGGAGCCGGCGTTTGGCCTGGATGCTCTATGGATTACGAAGAGTCATAAAGAAGAAGCGGAACTTAAGGGTTACACCGTGGTGGATTTGCCAACAGTCATGGCCACTCACCTGACGGAAGTTCTTCGAATGCATGCGAACGAATTGTTCGGTCGCCAAGAGGCGAGTGCGCTGGTAGAGAACTTTAAAAAGAATTACCCGAAAGTGGTTGAAGATCTTATCCCAGATCAATTGTCTCTGGGAGCC
Source organism: Bdellovibrionales bacterium (assembly GCA_019750295.1). Lineage (NCBI taxonomy): Bacteria > Pseudomonadati > Bdellovibrionota > Bdellovibrionia > Bdellovibrionales > Bdellovibrionales bacterium. The sequence goes on from JAIEOS010000012.1 coordinate 50,920, forward strand.
GTGGTTAAAGTTCTTCAGAATCTTCTTAAAGAACAAGTCTCCATTCGCGATCTATTAACCATCTTCGAAACTCTCGGTGACGAAGCCTCTAAGAGCAAAGACACCGACGCATTGACCGAAGCCGTACGTCGTCGTTTAAATCGCGGAATCACGGCGAAGTATGCGGATGATAGCGGTAGCATTCAAGTCATGACGTTGAGTGGAAATCTCGAGGAAGAGATCATCCAATCCCTCATGCAAACAGAACAGGGCATTCAGTTGGCCATGGATCCGATGCGCATGCAAAAGATCGTGCTTAACATTGCTGACATGATCGAGTCGCACCCGGAGATCGCAAGTCAGCCGATTCTTTTAACAAGCCCAACGGTGCGTCGCCATGTTCATAGAATTGTGAGCAAATTTATTCCGCAACTTGTGGTGCTCTCGCATAACGAAGTGTCATCGCAAGCCAGAGTTTCGTCCGTAGGAGTCGTGGAGGTTCCGTATGCAAGTTAGAAAATACGAGGCATCAACTATAAAGGAAGCCGTAGATCAGGTGAAAAAAGATCTCGGCCCTGATGCCATTATCCTTTCGACTCGCGAAATTGCGGGAAATCGAAATGCGCTTAAGAAAGTCATGATCACGGCCGCCGTGGCCGAACAAACGTATCAAAAAAAACGTGTGGTCGAGAGCAATCTTTCCGAAAAAGAAAGACAAAAACTTTCAAGCCGACCAGCTCGTCATCAGCGCGAAGTGATCAATTCTATTTACTCGAACCTTCAAGAAAAAATCGAAACGAAACGCCGCACCAGTCTTGCTGGAGTCAATTACGCATCCATTCGTGAAGAGGACGAGGGCTACCAAGACGATCCTCAGGACGATGACGATGCTGAGGCGCAGTTTGAGCAACAGCTGGCTCAACTCAAGAGAAAAAATACTTTAAAGCCATCCGCCAACGGAGCCACGACATCGCCAACGGAAGCTACCACCGCCGGAAAGCGAGTGAAGCAGGCGGTACTGAACGCCTTCACCGCCATCGAAAAATCAGATTTTATTAAAGACGCTAAGCCCAAAACGGTGACGGCAACGGGAACGTCGAAAACAGTGATCAACAAAGCCGACACGGCTCGACTGGAAGAGCTCAAGGGCGAAATTAAAAGACTTCAATCCTTACTCCAATCCACCAGTGGAAATTCTGCCGCCAAGGAAGTTCCCCCGTTCTCGGGCGCCAAACACGGGATCGTTCCCGAAGCGAGCTTCATGTACGATAAGCTCATCAATGCGGGCTGTGATGATAAAACGGCAGCAATGATTTTAAAACAGGCTCATCAACAGCTGGGTGAGAATGTAAAGAAACGAGCGGTGCTTGATGCCTACACGGCAAAGTGGGTATTAAACGCCATGGACGTCGTAAAAAATCCGTTGGTGGGTCGTTTCCACTTTTTTGTGGGACCCCGCGGAGTCGGCAAAACATCGACATTGGTGAAAATGGCGAGCCACCTTGTTCTTAAAGAACGAAAAAAAGTGGCCATTATTTCTGCGGACACCAACAAAGTGGGCGCGGTCGATCAACTTCGCATCTATAGCCATATATTAAATGTACCTTTTGCTGTGGTTAAGAATAGTCACGAGGTGATTAGCGTGATCCAACAGCTCAATGGTGTGGATTACATTCTTTTTGATACGCAAGGGTTATCACTCTCGCAAATGGAAGAGATTGAGTGGATTAAAAATTTAATCCCGCAAAACTTGGGGGATGCGCGCATTCACTTGGTTTTATCGGCCATGATGAGAGACGAAGAGCTCAGTGGATTGAGCCGTCGTTTTAAAGCGATTCACTTCCATGATGTGATGTTCACTAATTTGGATCAAGTTCATAGATACGGATTTTTAATTAACTTTCAGAGAAACGTTCCTGCTCCGTTTTATGCCTTCGGCATGGGACCAATGATTCCCGAAGACTTTGAGTGGGCGACTAAGGAACGAGTTCTCGATCTCATCTTCAAAATTTCTAAAACTAAGTGGGAAGGCGAAAAACATGACTGAGAAAAGCATACGAACAATAAGCATCACGTCGGGAAAAGGTGGCGTAGGTAAGACGACGCTCACAACAAATCTCTCCTACTTGCTATCAAATTTAAATAAAAAAGTATTAATTCTTGATGGCGATATGAGCCTAGCGAATGTGGATATCTTCTTTAGAAAAAATCCGGATAAAACATTAAAAAACTTTTTTGACGGAACCGCCACGCTTCCGGAGATTATCGTTAAGTACTCAAAGAATGTTCATATCCTTCCTGGCTCCAGTGGGATTTTAGAACTCACGCAGTTAAATGCATTCCAAAAGAAAATGCTCATTGATGGCGTCAGTCAGCTCGAAGGGGAGTACGATTATTTACTGATCGATACGGCCTCTGGCATTTCCGACGAAGTCTTGTATTTAAGCAGCGCCGCTCAAGAGGTGTTTGTGGTACTCCAGGCGGATCCGTCAAGCCTTACGGATTCCTACGCTTTAATTAAGCTTCTTCATCAAAAATACAAGATCAAGACCTTTTCGATTGTGGCCAATCAAGTGCTTAACGAGCAAGAGGCTCTTAAAGTTTACGACCGAATCAATACGGTCGCGGCGAAGTTTCTTAACATTAACCTGCAATATGTTGGATATGTCCCATTTGATATCAAATTGAGACAGGCGACGGCTCAACAAGAGCTGGTTTCCTCATTTGCACCTCATTGTTCGTCTAGTTTTGGGATGAAGCGGATTGCTGATTTTATTGATAATTCCGCACGTAAAGACGAATGTCGTGGGGGCCTACAGTTCTTTTGGAACCAGGTCTTGAATATTGCTTGAGTCTGGCCCCTCTATCTTAATTGAATTTTTTTGTTAAACTGGTTGAACAAGGTTGGTTATGTCAAATTCGCCCGCGAAAAAATATAAAGAAGAAGCGTTAAAAATTTCTCCTGCACAAAAAGACAAACTCATCGTTGAGTATGCGCCTCTTATTAAATTCGTTGCGCAAAAGATCGCAGCCCGTCTTCCTTCGAACATCGAATTAGATGACTTGATCTCCAGCGGCGTGATCGGGCTCATGGACGCGATCGATAAATACGATCCCACCCGTGATAATAAATTTAAAACCTATGCTGAATTCCGTATTCGTGGAGCCATTCTCGATGAACTGCGCGCTCAGGATTGGGTGCCTCGATCGGTTCGTGATAAATCGAAGATGCTCGACAAAACCATCGTTGAGCTTGAAGTTAACTTAGGCCGAACACCTAAAGACGAAGAGATCGCCGAGAAGCTAGCGATTTCGATGGATGAACTTCATGAGCTGGTCAACGAAGTGCGGCCGGTGAGTGTAGTCTCCATTGATGAAACACCCACGTTTAGCACCGTGGATAAAAAGTCTATTCTTAATATCTTAGACGGTTGTAAATTCAATAACCCTCAAAACCAGCTCGATGTAAAATTCTTAAAAGATGTGATCACAAAAGCGATCGAAGAGCTTCCTGAGCGTCAGCGCTTAGTGCTTTCTTTGTACTATTACGAAGATTTAAATTTAAAAGAGATCGGCCGAGTTCTTCGCGTGACGGAGAGTCGCGTGTCGCAACTTCACGCCCAGGCCATCGTTCGCTTAAGAGCTAAGCTCAATCAAGCGTTCCAAAACCGCGATTTAGAAGCCTCTTAATAGCGCCGTCCTTCTGAGGGAATGCCACAGCGCCTTCAGCTCGACAACTCCGATTCAAATTTGCGATGATCTTCTGTGAGAGGTTTCCATGAAGTTCATCCCAATTTTGTGTTTTCTATTTCTTTCGCTTTCAGCGAGCGCTCAACTTCTTTCGGTAGAGGCTAACTGCTGGAATTCCGCCCTGGATAGTGATGGTTCATTTTTGTGTCAGTATGTGGTGATGAGCGCCAAAGAGGCGGGTATAAACTCTTATATCTATCCTGAACTGCGCGCCCCCGACGGCGATGGCCCTCTGACGCTGATCCAAGCGGACCGAGCTTGTGCTCTCCTCGGCTTTCGCTATGCGATTCGTTTCGAGTTAGAGAGCCCGGGGAAAGAACGACAACAGATCCTTTTCAATCAAAACGGAAGCGCGAGCCTTGAGCTTTCTCCAGATCCCTTTATTCAACATATCAATTGCGGGGATTAATTACTTTTGCCAGCCGGGCACCCAAGCGGCCGTGCGACCACCAATATCTTCGTGAACGATTTTTCCGCGACGGGTGCGGGCATTTTTAGATTTCCCCCAACGCTCGTGAAAGATCCATGTCTTTGGAAATCGCTCGTAGTCCGCATCCACCTGAACCGCCTTTTTAACAACGGCTAACGTTTGCTGATGCAACTTCTTGAGCTGAGCGGGCTTCAGGGCGCAGGCCAGAGTTTTGGGTGCAATCTGCGCGTGGTATAAAATTTCGTCCGCCAACCAATTGCCAATTCCCGCAAATAAACTCTGATCGAGGAGCACAGATTTGATCGGTTTTTTACGTCGAGCTAATTTTTCGCCTAATACTTTAACACCCGGGAAGTCGAGGAGGGGATCAAAGCCCAACGCCTTGATGCGCGGATGTTCCCAGGGTTTATCGGTGAGCCACATGCGACCAAAGCGGCGGGGGTCGATAAATGCCATCTCGAAACCTTTTTCAAACTCCAAAAGCAACCGGGAGAACCACAGTTTCTCGCGAACACTCTCGCTCTTTTCGCTCCACAACTTAGCACCGCCCCAGATCTTCTCGGGCCCTCGGCCTTGAGCTTTGGGATTAACGATAGCGACGTTACCACTCATCCCAAGATGGAAGATCGGCCAGGGCTTACGATCTAATTCTAACCAAAAGTATTTCCCTTTGCGACCGGTGCCGCGAATCTTGGCGCCGATCAAAGCTTTTTGAACCTCTTTTATCGGAGCGAACGCAAAAAGGTAACGGTCTTTGGGATCAAGATCTAAGGCTTTGATTTTTTGACCGACCAACTGTTTGTGAATCTGTCGTCGAACGGTTTCGACCTCGGCGAGTTCTGGCATTTTTATTCAGGTTTAAGAGTCGCACTGACGGCGTCTTTGATTTTTTTCATTAAGCGCGCTTCCATTTGGCGTACGGCTTCGCGAGTGACGCCCCATTTTTCACCGATGTCTTGCAGGGTGATGGGATTATCGGAGAGTAAGCGCTCGTCTAAAAGATAAAGTTCTTTCTTGTTGAGTTGAGGCCGAAGATCTCCCAACTTTTGATCGAGGACTTTGAGTGATTCGCGATGAGCGATCTGCTCGTCAACCCCTGTCTCGTTGGTCGCTTCCATATCCAGTCGAATGGATTCGCCGTCTTCGCTCACCGGAGCGTCTAAGCTCACATCACGGCCCGACATGCGCTCTTCCATCATCTTGACGTCGCTTTCGGGAACGCCAAGCCGCGCGCTCAAAAGTGCGACATCGCCACCTTGGCCAATTTGATCCAAATTTTGTTTTTCTTTTTGTAGATGATAGTAGAGTTTGCGCTGATTTTGAGTGGTTCCAATGCGAACGACTGAATGTTGGCGCATCAGATACTCTTGAATGTAACCACGAATCCACCACACCGCATAGGTGATCAAGCGCACGCCTTTATACGGATTGAACTCCTTTACTGCATGCATAAGACCCACGTTACCTTCTTGAATGATATCGATCAGGCGATTTCCAAACTTTGCATATTCCGCCGCCACTTTGACGACAAATCGAAGGTTCGAGGTCACAAGAATTTCAGCATCATTCGGATCCTTCGTTTGAAAATAGCGAAGGGCGATCTCGTTCTCCTGCTCGCGAGTGAGCAAAGGGTACTTGTTCACGTTGGCGAGATAAACGGTGAGAGCGTCCGACGCGACAGGGGTCAATTCGCTGGAGCCTTTCAGGGCTCGAGACGAATCAACGATTTCGGCTTGAACGACCTTCGCTTCTTTTTTAGGAGCTTTGGTCATTAACGTAGAGATTTTTTTCTTGGGGGCTGACTTTGGTTTTGCCTTAGTCTTAACGGAAGAAGACTTAGCCTTCTTGGGCGCCGCTTTGGGAGTGGCTTTTTTGACCGTTTTCTTTGTCTTTTTCGCCATCGAGCTTAGGCCAAAAGTTTATTGAGCTTGTGTTCGATGGTGGATTTAATCTGTCCTTTGAACATTCCCATCAGCATCGGGAGATCGACTTCGATACTCACATTGCTGTTAGAGCCCTGGGGAGACACTTTAAGATCAGCGGAAAACTGCTTTCCTTTGGCGGCGGCGCTGAGTTTGGCGTCGTCAAAGGTGCAGGTCATAGAGGAGTCCATTTTTTTAAGGTCACTGCCTTCACCAAAAAGGCCCTGAATTCTTTTGTAAGTTTCTTCGGCGGAATACTTGGAATTTACATCGACATTTACTTTGGGCATGTGAACCTTCCTTGCTCGGATTAAAACTAGTCTCTTACCTATTTTTTGTCATAATAGGGCGTGTCAATACGAGTCCAGGACTACATGATTTTCCAATACAAATGTAGAACAAAAGGATTGTACATTTGAGAGGGATCCATGGAATTTGTAAAAAGTAAAAAAAGAACTCATTATTGTGGCGACTTGCGAGAGAGTCATCAGTCTTCCAATGTCGTATTAATGGGCTGGGTGGATTCCCGCCGTGATCATGGCGGACTCGTCTTTATCGATCTGCGAGATCGCACGGGTCTTGTCCAGGTGGTTCTGGATCCTCAAAACGAAAAAATGTCGATGTCGAAAGACATGCGGGGGGAATATGTTGTTGCTTTAGAAGGCACAGTAAAGACTCGCCCCGAGGGCATGAAAAATCCTAAACTCGCCACTGGAGGTATTGAAGTCGTCGCGACAGAATGCACGATTTTATCTCGAGCGCAGGCGCTTCCCTTCCACTTGAATGACGATTCCGTCAGTGAAGCCGTTCGTTTAAAATACCGTTACATCGACTTGCGCTCAGAGGCTTTGCAAAAAAATATCATCAAGCGCCACCATGTGATGCAGAAAGTTCGCAACTTTTTGGCGGGAAACAATTTCTTAGAGATCGAAACGCCCATTTTATATAAGAGCACTCCCGAGGGCGCACGGGATTATCTCGTTCCCTCGCGCGTGAATCAGGGAATGTTCTACGCCCTTCCTCAAAGCCCGCAGACACTCAAGCAGCTTTTGATGATCAGTGGTTTTGATCGTTACTTCCAAATTGCACGCTGTTTCCGTGACGAAGATTTGCGTGCCGATCGTCAGCCTGAATTCAGTCAGATCGATATCGAGATGAGTTTTGTCGATACCGATGATATTCGCAAAGTGAACGAGCAACTCCTTCGCGAGATTTGGAAAGAATTCCGTGGTGTAGAGATTCCTCCTGTCCCCACATTGACCTATGACGAAGTGATGTCGAAGTACGGCTCTGACAAGCCCGATCTTCGTAACCCTATGGAAATTAAATGCGTTGCCGATTTGGTTAAAGGTGTTCCATTTAAAGTATTCTCCGATGTGACCGAACGTGGCGGCGCGATTCGAGGATTTGGTATTCCGGTGAAGGAAGAGATCTCTCGCTCGCAAATCGATAAATGGACTCAGTTGTCCAAAGACAATCACGCTAAAGGTTTAATCTGGATTCGTAAAGACGCCGATGGAACTTTCCATTCTCCCGTAAATAAATTTTTAGATCAGAAGGTTCTTCAATCGATCTATGACCGCTTGTGCCCGAATGATTATGGTCGCATGGCTTTAATCATCGCCGATGATTATAAAAATGCGTGCTCGGCCCTTGGTGCTTTACGCTCTCATGTGGGTCGCCAATTTAATCTCATCGATAAAAAAGCAGATAAGTTTTGTTGGGTCGTGGATTTCCCACTTCTTGAGTATGATGCGACAGAGAAGCGCTGGGTGGCTTGTCACCATCCGTTCACGCAACCGAAGGACGAGCACATCGAAATGATGATGAAGGGCGATAACGAGAGCCTCACGAAGGTTCAAGCCAAGGCTTACGATCTTGTGTGTAACGGCGAAGAGATCGCCGGCGGAAGTATTCGTATTCACAATTCCGAAGTGCAAAGTCTTATGTTTAAAGCTCTTGGTCTTACGCCAGAACAAGCCAAAGAAAAATTCGGCTATTTTATCGATGCTCTCAATTACGGAACTCCTCCGCACGGTGGAATTGCGTGGGGCCTTGATCGCTTAGTCACAATCCTCTGCAACACAGATGCGATTCGCGATGTGATTGCTTTTCCTAAAACAGCGAAAGCGACCTGTATGATGTCCGACACTCCAAGTACGGTGGATCGTCATCAGTTGTTAGATCTTGGAATTAGAGTCGTGACTAAGGACTCTAAGGAATAGTTTGCCGCATTTTGTGGGGTTGGTAATGAGCGGACACTTTTACCGCTCAAACTGGCAAGGGGCGCCCCGCTTCGCTTTAGGAAGCTTTTTTAAATTGAAAATTGGGGTTGAAGAAATCTTGTGGGATTTTGATGCCCTTTTCTTCCATGGCTTGGACGTTTTTGGGAACGTAACCTGTGGATTCAAGTTTTCCGCTCTTTGAGAGTTGAAAAACGGGAGCTCGGGTGATGACGTCTTCTTCCATTCCTGTAATTTCTAAAATCTCCGAGATCACTCGTCGTCCGCCCGTGACGCGTTTGAGTTGAACGATGTAATCAACGGTGTCGGCAATTTGTCGTCGGACCGTTTTTAACGGAACGTCGAAGCCCACCATGTGGAGGAGATTTTCGAGCCGGGTGAGGCAATCCAGCGAAGAGTTGGCGTGAATGGAGGTCATCGAGCCCTCGTGGCCGGTGTTCATGGCCTGAAGCATATCAAAGGCCTCGTCCCTGCGGCATTCTCCAACGATGATGCGATCCGGACGCATGCGCAAAGAGTTGACGAGACAATCGCGCACGGTAACGGGATTGCCCTTATCTCTTACGGAAAGTAATTGAACCCAGTTTTTATGATGTAACCGTAATTCGGGAATATCCTCGATAGTAACAATGCGTTCGTCCTCGGAGATTTCGGAGGTCAGGGCTTGGAGGAATGTTGTTTTTCCAGATCCAGTTCCACCGGAGACGATGATGTTCGATTTCGCACGTACCACGAGACTCAAAAAGAAGGCTGCTTTGTCGCTGAGAGATTGCTTTTGCACTAAAGTTTCTAACCGGAACTTTTTATTTGAGAACTTTCGAAGGGTTAGACTTGGACCCAAAGGGTTCATCGGTGCAAGTACGATATTGTAGCGGCTTCCGTTGGGGAGCATTCCGTCGTAAAATAATTTTTCCTCTTGGAATTGTCCATCGGCCTGGACAATGGCCTTCACATAGTCGACGAATTCCTGGCGACTATTAAAACGGGTGGCGGTGAGAGCCACAGAGCCATCACGCTCGACAAAAACTTGATCGTACGAATTCACCATGATTTCCGTGATGAAGGGATCTTCCATTAAATGCTGAAGAGGATTTATCTGTATCGACACGACTATTTATCGGCAATGGCGGTGAAAAAGTGAACTCTTTGCCGTAGGTCGGGCTGGCGGTTCGTGATTTGATTTTCCGAGAGAAAAACCGATAAGTCCCCTATGAGAATTCTTTTAATCTCAATACTGGCGCTGGTCTTAGCGGGATGTAAGATCGATCAGGACGGTCACATCGGCCAAGATGGACGTATAGAGCTCACCCAGCCTCCCGAGGATTTTGGGCCGTCTCAAATTGAGAAAGTGTATTTCTCGGTTGTGGCCGGGGAGGCGAGAGCGATGACTGGAGTTGCGAGCGCGTCCTCATTTTCCTTAGGAGTCGTTAAGTCCGAAATCCACCAAGGAACGGAGTTTAAGGCCGAGATTTTTTTAAGTCCGCGAGATCGAATTGGAGTTCGTCGCATCGAAGTTACGACGGATGATGGGACTTCTCGGATCGACGCTCCCTGTGATTCTGGATACTGTGCTTTGGATATCAGTGCACTTCTCGAAGAGCAGAGTTGTGGTGACGAAACATTTGTGGCGCTGACCCATTCCGACGATGTCTTTTTTGTTGTCCACAAAACAGATGAATCAACGCAAGAGTTCACTTTTCATTTCGAACCGCTGTGTGAGGCGACGGTGGCTAAAACGCGTATCGGCGAGCGAAACATTGCGTCCGTGCAAGACCTTAGACCATGGTTATCAACAATCTTCGTCAGCATCCTCATTTCCGTTTGTGTTTTAATCTTTATTTTTCGTCGATTCAGATCTCCTAAACCCTAGTCCTGGATGATAAAGAGACAGTTCTATCCCTTGGTCTCGTTCATTTTGAGACAGCTCTCTCCGATAAATTCTACGAGACAACACGATGTTGTTGAGGAGGAACCATGGATAAGGTTTCAGGAAATCTAGGATACCCAGTAGTGATTTTATCGCCATCGTCTGAGCCAATGAGCTCCCGTGGGAATTGGGAAAGAGGCTCGGGAATCACCGGGCACCATTCATCTGTCAGTAAAGCGTTAGATGCCCATCGTATGCAAAGAGATGAGCGCAATACACGATCGGCTCGTCATGGGGGCGTCGCGATCTTTAACGATGAGCAAAGTGGTTTTGATCCGAATGCTTCAGTTTACATCAACAGCAGTACAAGTAATCCGTCGGCAGTGAATGAAGTCGAAGAATTAGACTTTATGTCCAACAGAATGATCGAGCCGCCAACAAGCATGGCGAAGATGGCCTCTGTCGAGAGTTTTAAGAGTCTCGAGCAGGAAAGACCTCTCCTCGGTGAACCTGTCCCTAAAGGCTCTTACTTAGATATCGAAGCGTAAACAAAAAAATAACAGGCTGGCGTATCACCAGCTTGAGACCATTTATTTTCTAAATCCGTTCCACGGTAAAACCAAAGTGCTCCTGACTTGAGATCCTGTAAACTCCAGCCAGGTGCCATCGACCCTTTTCTTTTTGGGTGATGACCAAGCCATCCACGCAAAAATAAATCAGACGACGAATAGCATCCAAACTCCATTCGGGCGCTCCCATCTGAATGAGCATCTCAAGACGGAGCAAGGCCTGCTCGGCGTTTTCTGCATGCAAGCTTGTCAGTGATCCCTTATGTCCCGTGGACAGCGCCATGAGAAGATCCTTAGCCTCACCACCGCGAACTTCTCCCACCACAAGTCGATCGGGGCGCATACGGAGAGCTTGCTTTACAAGGTCCGTTTGGGTGATTTCTGGAAGCAGCAGCTGTGCATCGCTCCGGGTGAGAAGGGAGGCGCTAAAGGCATTGGGGAGTCGGAGCTCGGCCGTATCCTCAATGCTCACCCATCGATGGTCTTGGGCCTCATTCATAAGCGCATTAATCAGAGTGGTTTTTCCGCTTCCTGTATTGCCCACCACAATGAGGTTCTTTTTGTCATTGATAAGTTGGCTCAACTTATTTTTTTCCTCCGTTGTGCACCACCCTTTGTGGCAGAGCGACTCCAGCGAGATGACATTCTGCTTTTGTTTCCTAAGGGTTACCATATGAGTTGGGCTCACGGGAGGAGAGCTTAAGTGTACCCGAAATCCTTGCCAGACTCCATTGGCAAAGGGAACGCTAATGTTTGTTTGGATTTGGGCTTCGTCGCAGAGGCGATGAATAAAGTTGATATAGGTATGATCGGTTAAAAAGGTATCTGTGAATTTCTTAAACTCACCCCACTTCTCATACCAGATTTGATCTTTCGAGATGATCATGATCTCGGTAATGTCTTCATCAGATAACAACGGTTTCAGTGGGCCTTCGTAGAGGATTTCGCTTTGAATACGTTGCTTTTGCTCGTCTGGAAGCTGCTCCGTGTGCCGTTGAATGGATTGGAGGATTTGATCTCGATCTTGAGGATATTGAATGGCGAAGTCCTCTTGCTGGCGGTGGGCTTCGGCAATACTTTGCGAAATGGATCCAATGACGTTTTCGAGTTTCATATTTAATAGATGATTTTAGGGGTTACAAAGAAAAAGAGTTCCGACTGATTATTTTTAAATTCTTCGCTCCCAAAAATTTTATTAAGAATAGGAATTTGCGTGATGCCAGGGAAGCCCTGATGACTTCGCCCCCATTCTTCTTTAATCAGTCCCGAAAGTGCGATGGTTTTACTTTCGTTGAGATGAAAGCGACTCGTGATTCGATTGATTAATAGTCCGGGGATTCCGTCGATCTTGACCGATTCATCAATCATCGAAACTTCACACTCCAGTTCGATCGTCATTTTACCGGAGTAATCGGCCACGGGCTTAATCTTGAGGACAATTCCGTACTTTTTCCATTCGACCTGAGCCGCAAAACGCGATGAGACTTTAATGGGCATCTCGCCGCCCGAATGAAAGGTTGCGGATTCCCCGGATTTTGCAATCAGAGTGGGGGAGGCGAGCACGCGCCCGAGCCCTCTCTGCTCAAATGCTTTGATATTTACAAATAAACTTTGCGAATCGAAAGCGAGGCTCGGGACTAAGTTGGCTTTCACTTCGGCCGGCCAATCGAGCCCCAGTTTTTGAATATGGTTACGACGAATTTCGGTGGCGAGAATATTGACTTCGATCATGGGGGCCGAATTGAGAGCATAGGGTGATTGTCCCACGTAGATTCCTAGCGGAGCTAACAACTTTCTGTACTCAGAGATATGATTCTTATGAGTTTCCGCGAGGGTGACTTGCCATATTGGCGAGACCGTCAGCGAACTGTACGGAAGATTGCTCTTTTGCGTGAGATCTCGCAGGTAACGGTTGATTTTGTCGGTCACCTCAAAATCCACTTTTGCTTTAATAAAATAGGGGCCTTTGTGGAGTTGAAGATCTTTTAACTCGAGCCAGTCGAGAAAGGTGAGGATTTTTCCACCAATTTCAATTTTTTGATCGACCACTTCGACGAGGGGGCCGACTTTTCCTTTTTGCCATTCTCGGAGCTTAAGAAAGGTGTCGTAGGAGTCTTTGTCGATCACGGAAATGTTGTAATTCTGAAAAGACGTTTTAATTCGTGTTTCACCTTTTTTAACAGCAACCACTTTGAGTTTGGACCCGCGATCATTCGCTTTGATGATTCCGCGAGTTTCGATTTCGATGGTTCCGCCGCGAGAGATGGAAAGCTCGCGGCTTTGGCCAGGGTACATGACTTGTTGGTCTTCGAGGGCAAAAGCGAATGAAAGGAGAAGTGTAAGTATCATGTCACCTAAGGCTGCAAAAACCTCCGGACAAAATAAGCCGAAATATCCCCGATCTACCCAAATCCGTCCGGCCGCCAACCCCTCTGTCCGGCAGGTGCGCCGATACTTTTTGAGAACCACTGCATCATACCGTGTATGATGCAGTGGTTCTCAAAAAGTATCGGCGCACCTGCCGGACGTATCTTAGAGCTCTATGGTGACGGTGAAGATTTTGTTTTTGTATTGGATGTCCATGTGGCCGTGGAGATACTGGACAAGGACTCGGACGACAGTGAGGCCGAGGCCTGCACCTTTGGTGTGATTCATGATGTTTTCGTTCTTGGTGAAGGCTTCGCCGAGGGTGTTGGGGTCCGCAGGTGGCTCTTTGGCGGCCGTATTCTTGATGACGAAAACGGTTTTGCCATTTTGGGCGCGGGTGCTGATTTCGATCGGTTCGTCTTTCACCGCAAATTGCACGCAATTGGCAAAGATTCTTAAAAAGAGATCATCGAAGACTTTTTGAGAGGATTTGATCTGCGTCACTTGCAGATCAACTTTAGGACGCAAGTTCTTGTCCTTATCGATCGCCACTCGCCAAAGTTTATCGAAGCTCGCTTTAATATCGATCTCTTCTGAGATGACCGGCTTGGACTGAGCCTCAAAGCGGGTGATCATTAAAATATCATCGATGAGTTTTTTAAGTCTTTGCGTATTGGCTTCGATATGCTTGAGGTAAAGTTTTTGCTCTTCGTTTTTAAGATCTTCTTTGAGCAAGTCTGTAAAGCTAATCATCCCGGCAAGGGGAGTCCGAAGCTCATGACTGACCATCAACATAAAATTGTTTTTAAGTTGATCTAAACTTTGTAAGGCAATATTTTTTTTCTTCACTTCGTTTTTAAGTTCGAAAGTCTCAATCGCTTTTTGGAGATTCAGTAAAAGCTCCTGCGGATCCCAAGGCTTAGTAATGTAGCGGTAGATTTGCCCATCGTTAATCGCTGCAATGACGGATTCGAGATCGGTGTATCCCGTGAGCAGGATGCGAATCGAATCGGGTGAGACGTCCATCGATTTTTTTAAAAGCTCAACGCCCGTCATTGTGGGCATTCGTTGGTCACTGATAATAAGAGCCGGTTGATGTTTTTCGATCAGAGAGATCGCGTCGACCGGATTGACCGTTGTGATCACCTGAAACTGTTTGCGAAGAAGCCGCTCGAGCGCCTGGTTGTTGTGCTCTTCATCATCGATGCAAATGATCGTGTGCGTGGGTGTTTCAGACATGTCATTTTAATCTAGGTCATAAGTCCTAGAATGGGTAGCCAAGCTAGACGTTGGCCGTGGTAATTAAAGTTAAGTGGGAATTCTGGCGACAACTCTATGGATTCTTAAAACTTGAGGGTATCTATGAGACTCTATGTACTAATTTTGATGTTGTTCTTATCGTCTGAAGGCCATGCCTATTACGGCAATATCTCTGGCGAAACTTGTCCTTATCGACCGCAGCAGTATCAACCGCCTCAGTCGGACTACACACACGCCGCGCAAGTTCAGGCTCGTGAGCTGGATCAAAGACGCTTGCAGTTAGAGCTGCAATTGAATCAAGTGAGTAGAGAACTCCTTCTCGCGCAAAATCACGCTCGTCGTTACTTTAGAAATCCTTGGGCCGAAACAATTCTCGCTCACATGGATAACGGATTTGATTGTTGCTCTCAACGCACCTATTCGCAACTCTTCGAAGAAAAAAGTCGTATGCCCGCAGGTGATCCAAGCTACGTCCCTCCAGCCCATCAGGATACGGAAGTCGTAACTCCGGCAGCGCCTTATCAAGAGGAAGAGCCGCCACCGCCTCCACCTCGACCGGTGCGCCCGGTGGCTGTGACGCCCCCTGTGCCGCCACCAGCTCCGATTCATGAACCTCAGTACCAACCGGCTCGACCTCATGCCGATTCTTGCTATGGACAAGATCCGCAGTATTGCCAAAATGATTGGGGTCAAGAGACTCATCCCGAATCTGGCGGACAACATTGTTTACAAACTGGGTTTGCGGCCACTCCGGCCTGGTATCACATGGCTTGCCGACCTGGTGGTCAAATTGATCCTCGCGTCTGTAGTGATCGTCGAGTGACCACATCTCCTCACGAACAACAGGCTTGTTTCCAAATGTTGCAAGTTTATCAACAGTTGTCTTTACGAAAGCGTCATCTGGCGAGTCAAATTGCCGGTCTTCGTTCACAAATTCAAATTTATTCACAACCGAATCGTCCGCACGCTCCTCATTACGGAACGTTAGCGCACGACACTGAATCCCAGTATGGCGCTCATGCTTCCACTGAAGCTGTGAGTGGAAGTGGACTCTTAAATGTTCTCGGAGCCGTTTTAGGTGGATTCGCATCATCGTACGCCAATAACCAAATTTATCAGCCTCAACCTCATTACCGACCTTTCCCTGGTCCCTCGTTACCAAGTCGTCCAATTCCTGGAGGCCCAATTCCTGGTCGTCTTCCGGGACGAGTGATTGGTGTAAGACCTATAAGTCCTTCACCCGTTCCTTACTACGGACCAAACTATGGATATCCCTATTCGAATGCGGGTCGCTACGGCGCAATCGTTCCGGGAACGACCGGAGCTTTCGGATGCTCTACCGGGAACAACACTGGTTTTAGTTTAATTGGTCAGTTGCTCGGACAATTCTTACTTAGAAATAACAATCGCGGTCCCTTTGTCGGTTACCGGCCTTACGCACAATTCAATTCTCTTTACGGGAATCGATTGCCAGGACAACCCATTCAATCTTTCCGTGGAGTGCCACCACCCTATCGTCCTGGTGGAATTTACCCCGGAATTGGTCCGGCAATTCCGGGCGGTGTGATTACCCCTCGTCAATACATCTCTCAGCCGACGGTGTTTGGCCCTGGGTATAATCAATGGAACAACAGTACTGCGTTCCTAAGACAACCGGCTCCTAACTTTTTTAATAGTCAATACGCCTACCAACCTCAACAGCAGGTCTACCGACCATCAGTGCCGGGACGTGTGGTGGGAGTAACTCCGATTTACTCGGCCGCTCCGCAAATCTATCGCCAGGATTACTATCAGCCTCAGAGTAGTGGTGGTCTTGCTGGAGTTCTCTCCGCCATGTTTGGCGGAACAGCGGGTGGCTCGAATATCTATATGAATTTTGATTTCTAGACACTTTATGGCGCGGCTCTTAAGGAGCCGCTGCAGGCTCTGGTGTAAATGTCGCCGTCGGTGATGAAGAATTGTCTTTCCCTTTATTCAGATGAGCAATAAGGATCGCAGAAGCGATGACCGAGGCTCCCACCCACAAGTAATTCCGTTGAATCCAATTCTTACGACGAGGAAGTGATCCCTCGGTGGCAAACTCGGCCTGATGTCGTTTTAGAACTTCTTCAGAAAAGCTAGGGGTGTCTGAATTTTGTGGCGAAAGATCGACGATACAATTTTTATTAAAATAAATTTTTAACGGTGCAGAAATGGCTCTCAATTCATTGGCCAGGGTGTACTTTTCACAATTGCCTCTCACCCAAGGTTCCGGGTTGAGGTTTAATTTTTCGAGCTCTGTCAAGGTGACTACGAGAGTTTCGTTTTTAAAACTATCGGAAACCAGAGTAAATCGGGCTCGCAAAGGGAGAGCTTCTATAAATTGAGCGTGAGAGGAGATCACTTTTCCGTTTCGCAGGACCGAGCCATATTTTCGTAGAAGTGGCGGGATGATGATTTGAATTTTACCCACCTGAGCTTGGATCTTTTGGAATAACTCTACCACTGGAGGCGGAATGAGCTGAGTGTCAGGCTGGAGAGTCTCGTCAAAACCGAGGGCCTCGGTGAGCAGTCGAATCTGCTCGGGTTCAGATTCACTCATTTGCGTGAGGCGCATGTAAGCGTAGTGAATCGCTTGTCGTTCCTCGGCTGTCCAGTCGCAACTCCATTTGATCTCCGTGATTTTGCGGAAAATATTCTGGGACCGCTTGAGTGAACCATTTAAAAAATGAAACTGAGCCTCTTTGAGCTGATCCCGCAAAAAATCAGACTGAGAGCATTGCCTTTGCCACTGCGAAATTGGAGTGCTTTCCTGAAGTTGAGTATGGACCTGAAATTCTTGAAGATCCACCGGGGGTGCTTTGACGATAACAGATTTGACCGGCTCTTGGGCTCCGGAAAATTTTATAAAAAAAACAAAAATCCAAACCAACATAAATCCTCCATTCACAGATCTATAACAAAGCCTGTGCCATTCGTATGGAAGGCAAAACGGCGACGAGCTGCAATTCCTTCCATTTGAGCGTAGCTCGCCGGGCTCTTTTACTTCAGTTGAGATTCATTTATTAGGATTAGGAATCACATATTAAAGCCAATACGGGATCGAGTTTTCTTTTTCTCTTTGGCAAACTCAGTTCCTCGAGATTTAGGATTTAGAACAGAAACCGTAAAAGGACCCGGGTATTTCATGATTTGGGGTACCTCACTAAAAGGGACAAGCACCGCAAAGTGCTGAGGGTTTTTAGGGGCTCGCATAATCTTAATTTTATAAGCGATCCTTTGTGGAACTGGAAGCGAGGGAGTGCTCACGGTAAATAGATCAACGACGCCAAAGTCTCCGAGGATGGCATCGAGACTTTCGATGTTGGCCACTTCGATAGGTACCAATGAAAACCCTTCCGGAATGTAAGTGTCCGCAGTTTCTTCTTCCAAAACAACAGTCGCAGGGATTTCCTTCGATGGGCTTGAAAATAGTTGAGAGACGATCGCGAGAATCGCCAGACCACAAAAAATACTGACATCGCGATGGTGCGTGAGCCAGGATTTTATGTTCTCCCATTTGCGCTGTAGTTTAACGATTTGATTTTTCATAATAACTCCTATTCCAACGGTAATGCTTCAGTTTATTTTTTAAGTCGGACTCATAGAGACTAAAAATCGAAATGAGCGACGCAAACACGGTTAAAAAAATTAGAATTTCGAAAAGAGCCTGTCCTTGCTGAGAACGGCGTACCATACTCCTCCTTCTTGTCGAGGTTGCGCTCCACAACTCTCGACCCACACTCCTAATTGCTTTGAAATTTTCCCGAGCCAAGGAGGTAAAAAATGTTTTGTATTCCAAGCCATGCGAAGATCCACTCTTTGTCTGATTTCGTAGTTGGGACTTCGTTGATACGTCGGAAGCGATTTTTCTCCAAGGTAGGTCAACTCTTGGACCTGCAACCGAGCGGAGGTGTGGGTTGCCACCGGCGCTGCCGGCGACGAGCTCCTCCAAGAGTCCTTCGCCGTTTTTGCAATTTGATGGATGTCGGTTTTAAAGCGAAAAATCTCCTGCCACGCGAGGCTTTCGCTACTCACGATGATCGCTTTCTGTAAGGTCCTTATGCCCACCATTTGCATCCGCACCAAATCTAACATGAGTTTGGCTGCGGCTTTGGCCATGGGACTCGGAGCGGTTTTCACAGCCAGCTCAAGCTTTTTCTTTTCGATGATTAAGGCTTTTACCGTTGGATTTAGTGCGACCAATTCGTCGGCGCCGGCGATGAGTTTTTCCTGGGCTCCCAGCGAGTGCTTTTCGCACGAGAGAAGAATGTGTTGCTTAGTCGCCAAGACCCAAAAGAAGCCAAATAGCGAAAGGGACACCAGGAGGATCAGCGGAAGTAAGGCACAAAGGGATATCAATACAAATCCTCTGTCGTTCTTTAGTCGATGATGATGTCTTGAGAGCGCAGCGGGAGAGAAATGCTCGAAGAGTATTTTTTTATAAAGGAATACTTCTTTAAGTTTAAAATTTGAATTTGGAGAGTGGCTGCGGCTGTAGCTCGTCTTTTGGTTTTCCATATTCGTATCACCGTAAAATTTGAAATTGGAATTGCTAAATTGAGTTTTTCTCGAAGTTCGCGTTGTCAATGAGCATCGGATTCGTTCCTCGCTAAACACATCGAAGCTTTGTACACCCAGTAATCCATCCATTGATGCGCAAATAAGAGATACAGTGATCCTAAAAGCATACCGATCATCAGGATAAAAAGGGGGAGGAGCAGGGTCGATTCGATGAGAGATTGTCCGCGCCTATTCATCATCTCCTCGGCCCTGGGATCGCGCGCCGTCAAAGAAATTTCCCATATCTCTTTTTTTAAAGTGTCTTTCAGTGACTGTTTCTACTTGGGCATCGGCGGCTCGGCTATTTTGTAAAGCTTGAGTCACTCGAGCAAACTTCGCTTGGACCGTTTGATTGAGAACTCGGAGAATGGCCATGGTTCCCACGGCCATAATGGCGACAATGACCAAATACTCGATAAGCCCCTGGCCGCGACGATTTTTTAAAAGACGAAACATAAAACCTCCGTTTTTTTTTGGAGGAATATGCAATCACCAGGTTCAAGGATTTCGAATTTTATTGTTGATCAGTGAAACGTGTCCGGAGCTCGGAAATTACTTCGGCTTCTTTTTGGTCTTATCTTTACGAACCACTAGAATTTTGTCGATGATTTCCAGGGCTTCGATACGAAGTTCGTTTTCGTAGATAAAGCGATAGAATCCTTCGATTTCTGGGCTTTGACGGAATTTTTTAAGAGATGTGGGAACCTCACCAACGGTAAAATCAATATTACCTTCGGAATTTACTTTTACTTTTTTATTGGCGCTCATTCACGTCTCCTGGATGCTTAATAACTATCGTCTCTCAGCGGCGGGGTCAAGCCTGGTTCTCGTTGTAAGATCTACGAATTTCTTCTATAAAACTAGGAATTATGAAGATTTTAGACGGCAAAGTGGTGGCCACTCACTACAAAGACAGACTTAAAAAAGAGATCTCTGATGCAGTAGCTAAGGGCGGGACTCCCGGCTTAGCCGTGGTTCTGATTGGCGACAATCCAGCAAGTCAGGTCTACGTTTCTCACAAAATCAAAGCGTGTGCGGAAGTGGGGATTCAAAGCTTCGAAATCAAAAAGCCGTCGACGGTGACCCAAGAGGAAGTGATTGGGGTTATACGCCAATTGAATAGCGATCCTAAAGTGCATGGGATCCTCGTCCAATTGCCACTTCCCAAGCATCTCGATGCCAATCGCATTATGCAGACGATTGATCCTCACAAGGATGTTGACGTCCTTACCTACACAAACATCGGTCGGCTCTACATGGGACGACAAAAAGTCGCTCCTTGCACGCCGTCGGGAGTGATCGAAATGTTGAAGTATTACAACTATCCGATCGCCGGCAAACATGCCGTTGTTATTGGTCGTAGCGAAATCGTGGGGAAGCCGATGGCCCTCTTGTTGATGCAGAATCATGCGACAGTGACCATCTGCCACTCGAAAACCAAAGATTTAAAGGCGGAGGTTTCTCGTGCGGACATCGTTGTGGTGGCGGCGGGGCAACCGCAATTTATTGGTCGCGAGTCTTTTAAGAAAGATTCGGTGGTGATCGATGTGGGTATTCATCGTCTGGATAACGGAAAGCTGTGCGGAGATGTCAACCCCGA
The DNA here is from genome assembly GCA_019750295.1 of Bdellovibrionales bacterium. NCBI lineage: Bacteria > Pseudomonadati > Bdellovibrionota > Bdellovibrionia > Bdellovibrionales > Bdellovibrionales bacterium. The sequence goes on from JAIEOS010000012.1 coordinate 71,488, forward strand.
GGGTTTAGACGTGGAAGCTTTGGCGCCAGTTCCTGGTGGAGTGGGTCCGATGACGATTACGATGCTTTTGCGCAATACTTTTGAACTTTATAAACATGGTCAACACCATCCTCACAAGTGAGTCCAATCTATGGAAGCTAAAAGAACTCCTCTCTATGATTTACATATTAAAGCCGGTGGCAAGATGGTCGATTTCGCCGGTTGGGAAATGCCCATTCAATACTCTGGAATTAAGGAAGAGCACCTCCACACGCGCACAAGTATCGGTGCCTTTGACGTCTCTCACATGGGAGAAATTTGGGTTCAGGGGCCTAAGTCCCTAGAGACTTTGCAATGGACCACGACCAATGATGTTTCGAAGCTGAAGTCGGGTGAAGCTCATTATTCTCTGTTTCCGAATGCCCAGGGAGGCATTGTGGACGATCTTATCGTTTATTGCCTAGAGCCGGGACTTAAGTATCTTTTGTGCGTGAATGCTTCGAACACGGATAAAGATTTTAAATTTTTGCAGGAGAATAACCGCGGCGCTGTTTTAGAGAACGCCTCCAGCCAGTGGGGGCAGATCGCGATTCAAGGCCCCAAGGCCATGGATCTTTTGGCAGAGTTGATTGGGCCGGACATTAAAGGCCTTGGCACCTTTAAGTTTATGGCTTGGTCCTTCGGCGGATCTCAATGCTATGTGGCAAGAACCGGCTACACCGGAGAAGATGGAGTCGAGATTTTTGTGCCTGCAAATCGGACGGCGGATTTATGGACGGAGCTGTTTAAAGTGGGTGGAGAACGGATCCAACCTATTGGACTTGCAGCTCGCGACACCTTGCGTACTGAAATGAAGTACTCTCTTTACGGAAATGAAATCAATGACAGCACAAATGCTTACGAAGCTGGCTTAGGATGGGTCGTAAAACCCAAAGAAAAAGACTTTTTGGGGAAGGACAAAATCCTGGCGTATAAAGAGGCGGGGCTTAAGAAAAAACTCGTCGGCCTAGAAATCACCGGCCGTGGAATTGCTCGTCCACATTACAAAGTGTTTTCCTTTGACAAGAAAGAAAGCGGAGAGGTAACTAGTGGAACTCTTTCACCAAGTTTGAACAAGGCGATTGCCATAGCTTGGGTTGAGAGTCGTGATGCGACTCCCGGGACCGATGTCTTTGTGCAAGTGAGAGAGAAAATGGTAGAGGCGAAAGTTGTGCCTACACCGTTTGTAAAGCCTGGAGGGCAATAATGGCTACGTTTTACGTTCCTGAAGAATACTACTACACTAAAGATCACGAGTGGGCTCAAGTTGACGAGAACATCGTTACCGTGGGTATCACGGAGTACGCACAAGATGCTTTAGGTGAAGTCGTGTATGTCGATCTTCCTGAAGAGGGTGCGAAAATCACTCAAGGTGAAGAGTTCGGCGTGGTTGAGAGCGTAAAAGCAGTGAGCGATTTAATTGCTCCTGTTTCTGGAACTGTGATCGAAGTGAATACAAGTCATCTCGAAGATCCAAGTTTAATTAACGACGATCCGATGAATGATGGCTGGCTCCTTCGCATCGAAATGGATTCAGAAAAAGAACTCGCGAACCTTATGCGTTCGCCTGAGTACAAAAAGTTAATTACTGACCTTAAAAAATAATTCTTAGGCCCGAGTGGTGGAATGGCAGACACGCTAGACTTAGGATCTAGTGCCGCAAGGTGTGCAGGTTCAAGTCCTGTCTCGGGTACCAACTATACTTTCAAGACACAAAAAATAAAAGCTTCGGAAAGACCTTCCGATGGCCCAGCTTTGTCACTTCACCGTTTTTTTGAACACTTTTCGTCACCTCAATTCACTCACTATCAATAGACCACAACAGTCCTTTAACTTAATTCATCGCATAAATATTCCCGATTGGCTGATTTCGGGCCCGATTAAATCGGGTGTACAGGACGCATTATTATCTAGTCATGAAGACAAGAAACCAAAAGAAGGAAAAGCGTGGTCGACCAAGACAATCGGTAGCGGAGATCGTTGTCCAAGCTACTATCGGTTCGACGAAATTAGCGGAGCACAAAAAACTTCTCATAAAACAAATCCTTCTAAGTCCAACACATGCTGTACCGGAGGTGTTTGATGATGCCGCTTAGAAGAAGAAGGCTCGTTGTCTACGTAAGAGTCTCATCCGACCAGCAAGCCGACGACATGACCATCGAGATACAAATAGAGAAACTAAAAGATCTTCTGACTATAATGGGAATTCTTAATGGCACAAACATGCAATACGAATTCGTACCATGTGATCCACTCAATCACTCGCCAGAAAATCCATCTTTCTTTATTGATAATGGATATAACTTTGAAACTTTTAGAGAAGATACCGCTTTCCACCACTTACAAGAGAACTTTATAAAGGCAGGGCGGGTCGATACCGTAATGGTGTTCAACATCAACCGACTCTTTAGGTCCGAAAATCTCGAAGTCGTTGGAAAGACTCTAGATCTTTTTAGAAAACATGAAGTCACAATCTTTTGCGACGGAAGTGAAAAACCAGCTGATATCGTTCTTACTTTGTTAGCTGCTATGGCCTCACAAGTAAAAACCGACGACTTAGCGAAGATGCATCTTGGAAAGCTTCGTGTTTGCAAGATGTCCGGCGCACCGCCATCAGGGCAAATAAAGCTCGGGTTTCAATGGCACAAGGAACCTAAACGTAGATATTGGGAACCAATCGAGGAGGAGCTTAGGATTGTACGCTGGATCGGCTGCCTCAGCGCGGGAATTGATGATGTAAACCTACCTGATAGTTTAAGAGCCAGCCTCGATAAACAAAAGCTTGGACTCAGCGATAAAGAAATCTGCGATTTGCTTGCAGCGAATGGCATAAACTTAAAATCGTACGTTTTACGTAAAGACAATGATCGCCTTCTGAGAAGCAACCCCATGGGAGCGATCCACGTGGACTGGGTAACAAGAATTTTAACTGACCCTACATATAATGGTCGAATGACATTTTACTTCCGCGACAGCAAAGATATTCGGCGCAAGGAACTCAAAGTTGAGCGAAGTGAAATCATACACCATTTGGACCGAAAAGTATTTGATGATGATGAATGGAAGCAGATTCAAGAACGACGAACTTTTCGATCTTGTTACGCTAGGAGAAACGTTAAAAACGAATATTTACTCAAAGACATGATCATTTGCAGCCACTGCGGAAAGCCCTACAGATGTAGTGTTAGTCGAAAAAATGGTAAAGCTGTAGGCAGCTATTACTATTGTAGTAGGAAGAGGTCCGCAGCAGAGGATGGACGATGTGTCTCACGCAAAAGCTTAAATACTCCGCTTATTGAAAACAAAATATGGGACGAGGTCGTTAAATACCTTATGGCGCCAGATCACTTAGAAGAAATCACCAAGGATGACAACACACTACTTATTGATCTTCTCCGCCGTCTTGATGCTAGTCGTATATCTCTCGAACGACGTCTAAATGAGTTTGAAGCGAAGATTTACAGAATAAATTCATTAATTGTAGACGGAGTGCTAACGCCAGATGATGGCAAAGCACAAAAAAAACGACTGGACTTAGAAAAACATGAACTCAAGAAAAAAATTAAAAATGAAACAAATGCAAAACAGCTACTGCTAAACAATCAGAAAGTAATTGATAAAAAATCATTACAGATACAGATAATTGACAGGATTGACTGTCTCAGCTTTGAGGAAAAACGCTCGTTAACTAAACAGATCGTAAAAAGCATAGTCTGCGATAAAAATTTGAATGTCAAAGTTGAATTTTTCTCGGCAAAGTGATGTACGAAATCCATTCGTATTAATTGTGGTTGTTTCTAAATCAACTTAAAAAAATCATAATTGCTGAACCGTCTTCTTTTCCCAAATATTGGAAATCTTCAAAGCTATAGCCTTTTTTTAGTAAAAAATCTTTGATTGGCTTAAATAAAACGACTTCGAGAAAAATATCAGCATCTTTTTCAGAATAAACTACTGGGTCCCATTCAAGAATTACATGTAAACATTTATTCAATCGATCAATTTCGGAAGATTTATTTTTTATTTCGTGGTCAACATAAACGGCACGTAAAATGTCATTAGAAATTTTTAAAGGAGGATTTGCTTTTCCAATATCCAAAACGAAATCATCTATCGATTTGAGGAGTTCTCGCTCAGCAGGATTGTATGTTACATAAATTGTTTCTAATCCCGCGCTCTCACTGTCTGTCAAAATATCCTCCATTTTTTTCATTTTACTCTTAACAGCTCACCCCAGCGGGTCGTAAAAGCCTGCGAACGCATCTCGCTTCGCATTTTCCAAAACTGGTTTATGCCACAAGCCGCAGGCTTCAGCGTGCCTTTTCCCTCGCGAGCGTTCACTGCATCCATCGTCTCCATCAGGGTGTCGTCACGCAAAGAATCTGCGCTGCCAAAAAGATCTAGCTGGGCATCTCGCTTCGGGGCAAGGTCATTTAAAATGACTCCACATTTTTTATACTCAAACCCTTCGCGAAATATGGCATCTAGTGCGAGAGACGATTGGCGGATTAATTTTAGCGTCGAGGAAGAGCCAGACATAAGCTCCACCGTCGCAGAGTTATAATATTGGGGGACGTTTTTAAAAGGATTCGTATGCACAAATACAGTAATCGACCTTGCGACGGATTTGTCTTTTCTGAGCTTCTCTGTCGCCGTATGCACGTGGTTGGCGATGGATTCTCGAATTTCTTCTTTTGCACGAATCGGTTTACCAAATGAGCGACTCGAACAGATGGTTTTCTTTTCCTTTACAAGCTGTTCAAGATCGATGCAGGAGTTGCCCCTTAGCTCTTCGGTGATTCTTCGCCCAACAATCGTGAGTTGTTTTTGTATCAGGTGTGCGTTGGCGTCGCGAAGATCTTTTGCCGTGTAGATCCGAAGATCGTTTAGTTTTTTCGTCGATTGGCGCCCAATACCCCAAACGTCCTGAACTAAAAACTTTGCAAGCTCTCGCTCTTGGATCGAGCGATCTAAAATCGAAAATACACCCTGAGATGTTGCTTTGTTTTTCTTAGAAATCCGATTGGCCACTTTGGCGAGCACCTTCGTAGGGCCGATTCCAATCGAAACAGGGATTCCTGTCTGTTTAAGAACGTCGGCTCGGATCGCTCTTACGTAGCTCAGAAGGTCGCGTGTTTTGAAGCCTGATAAATCCAAAAAGGCCTCATCGATCGAATAAACTTCCATATCAGGCGTATATTCCTTGAGGATGTTCATCACACGGCGGCTCATGTCGCCGTACAAGGTGTAGTTGGAAGAGAACACGTGGACTTTGTGCCTCTTTACAAGGTCTTTGATCTGGAAATAAGGTGCGCCCATTTCGATACCAAGGGCTTTTGCTTCGTCTGTTCGCGCCACTGTACAGCCATCGTTGTTGGAAAGCACGATCACCGGTTTACCTTCGAGATTGGGGTCAAACACCCTCTCGCACGAGCAATAAAACGAATTGCAATCCACGAGGGCAATGATTTTGTCCGTCTTCAATCAAACCTCATGCGGATGGAGTGCTTCAAAACACCCCAGATCTTAAAATCCATCTCTTCGGTCACTTCGATCGGTTTGTATTTTGGGTTCTCAGCCTTCAAAAAGACCTTCCCGCCGTTTTTAATGAGACGCTTGAGGGTGAACTCGCCGTTGAGATGCGCGAGCACTATGGAGTTGTGGTGAGCCTCTAAGGACCTATCGATGATGATCAGGTCTTTTTCGTAAATACCTGCGCCAACCATGGAGTCACCTTTAACCCACGCCATAAAAGTGGCCGACGGCTTAGAGATCAGAAAGGCATTGAGGTCGAGTGGCTTGTCAATGTAGTCATCCGCAGGCGATGGGAAGCCCGCGCTGACGGGGTTGCCCATAAGAAGAACCACGTTACTTTCGATTTTTTTGGATTTGATCAGTTGCAAGCTCATACTGTGACAATAACACTCTCCGTTGGGGCTGTCAGTTGGAGGCTAAAGCTTTTTCAGATTTAAATCAGTCAGGTTTAAATTGTTGCAACGCTTCAGATCTAGTTATTTAGTGAGGTAATCAAGATAAGTGTTGTCAATGATAAAATTCATGCAGTGAAATTAGCCAAATGTTACTGCCTTGAGAGGATAATTTGACACTTTTAATGGCGTATAGGCCACCTTCTGTTTCGAGTTGCTTGTAGCTCGAAGCTAACCCTTCATTAATCATAAAAAAACCACTATTTGTAGATTCTGATACTGCTCGTAGTCCACCTTCAACTATCCCGCCGTGAAGCAAACATTCAACATCAACTTCCGCTAGCCAAACATAAGCATCATTCGCCTCGAGAAAGGTAGTTTGCGCTCCATCATCATCGTATTCGGCTGGTTTTGTATGCAGAGTTCCGTGCGTTTTAAATTGATCTCCTGAAATCGGATACAAAAATAATCTATGGAAGACGATCATATCTTCACGTGGAGTATTGGTGTCGGCGTTATAATTATGAACAGCTTGCAAAATTATTTTTTGAAAATTTATTTTCTCGGCGTCTGTTATTGCAGAATCTATGATCTCAACAAGAAACCCACCAGCAGCAACACGAATTTTGATAGCAGCATTCGGCAAAATCGATTTAATAATTTGAGAAAGCTTAGGTGAGATTTTCAAAGATAGACTTTTATCATTCATATTAAACCACCAAAAAATTTTTTTTGAACATCCGTAAATAATTGAATCATAGTACTTAGCTCACTTCCAAAATTTCTTTTAATTTGCTGACTCGGATCTCTATACCTATCCTCAATCCAATTTCCTTTTTTTGGCAAATTTTGACGAAAAAGATCGAACTCTAAATCATTTACCAAATCAAGCACATCATACTGTAGTGTTTTTGATAGATCGTAAATACCGTGTCCGAACCTATGCTTTGGATTAAGATTTTTGGCTGTGCTTAATGGATAATTATCAACTAGCCATGATATGTGGGTACCGGGCTGCTTGTGATTGTGGCTTACAAATTTAAAATACCTAGATATACAGTATATATCTTTTAAGAAACATTCGATACTTATAAGTAGCGCATAGTAAGCATCTCTTTCGTAACCATGAATTTGCTGTAATACTTTTACTAAATTTAAATGACTGCGGTAGGCGGGGAAATACCCCTCTTCGCCAGAAAAATAAATACCTGTTTGCGGTAGACTTTGTCTTAACGTATTTTTTAAATCTACAAAACCAGAACTATTGATCATTTATTTCCTCAAGCTAAAGATTATCAATGATTCAGCCCTCATCTAGTGTCTATGCGTTAAATCTGTTGGGTAACATCTTTCGATGAGAGCGGCATACCAAAATATAATTTATCCAAATTGGAATTTCTCTATTTTTGTTCACTGCTTACTATAGTCAAATGTGAGGCTTTAGGATGTTCGTCTTTATTTTCTTTAGCCTTGAGTTTTGTTAACTCACGTCGAGATTTAATTTCTTTGATCCATTTATCAAGCGAATCTAAGTGCGATTGCGCATCGTCGGGACTAGGATATGGCTCGTTTATTTCGCTTGGCTCGTCGTGACCATCACGCCATTTTGAGCACGTTCCCATCCCCAGCAGCACAGCGTCGTAGTCTGATGGCACAACATCGACAAGCTTTAGGCGCTGAGTTTGGATGGGGCGCTCAACTCGATTAATGACATCATTCAGTAAAACCCCCTCGATGGCCCGTTCCCATGCCTCTTGTAAACGGCCATAAAAAGCTGCGACTTGAACCCCGTACTCATAATCGGTAGCACTTTTATGTATAGAATTTATTTTTTGTATGTCGTTTCTTAACGCTTTAATTCTTTGTTCTGCCGTCATGCCTCCCCACGGAAGGCCTTCAACGCAAAATCCGGGCACACTACCTTTACGCAAAATATGAACATCGGCGCGAGCCATTCGCCCCTGACGGGAATACACTTCGTTTAGGAGCATTACAAAGGCAATGTCATGAGTGAAAATTACAACTTGCCGATCTACTGCCTCTTTCATCAATCTTTCGGCGACTTTACGCCGTCTAGTGTGATCCAAAGAAGAAACAGGGTCGTCAAAAATCAATGCAGAACGGGAGGGCTCGGTAGCAAGCTCTGATAAGAAACACGCAAGTGCGATAGACCGATGCTCGCCCTCGCTTGCAATATCATCAACACTAAATGGAGAAGTTCCAGAGGATTCTAAACCAATCTTGTAGCGTAGTGATCCTTTTGCTCCACCCACAGGATCAAAGCTAATCGGCAAAGTAGTCATACCAAGCGCTTTAAGCTCAGCAGAGAACCGGTCACGAAGTACCCCAGTAATAACTGTTTTACTGAGTTCTGTATTTTTTGCGGTGATGCCGGTTGTGTTTGTATCTTTCAACGCAGCTTCAAAAAGCTTTCGACGTTTAAGACGATGAACTTCAGCAATAATTTCGTCCTTGTGTTTCAAAACAAGCTGCCGCGCCTGTAATTCGGCGAGTTGTTTTTTGCGTTTAGCAACCTCGTCAGCGATATCAAGATTGTCGAGCTCAGTAGCTTTTTTATTTAAATCTAAAGAAAGTGTCTTCAATTCCTCTACACCTGATTTCGGGAGAACATTCTCTGTTTTCTCCCAGTCGTTTTTATCAAGGCAATGAAGCACACTGTCTTTTCTAATACGAACGCAATCTAAAAAATACGAGACAAGTGATTTCGCCTCAGCACTAATTTCTCCTAGTTCGGCCATCAGAATCGAGTCCGTAGGAAAGGTGACAGCGAGAGATTCTAACTCGGTTTTAGCTTGGGCCAATACTTGCTCTGCCGCTTTAGCCGATGTCTGCGTGGCTTGTTTTACAAATTCATCAAAACTACGAAGCCTTTCGCAAGCCTCATCTGAAAGCTCTTGATGGCACAAAACGCAAAGGGCTTCGCCGTGAGTGACAGGGAAGCTCTCGGATGGATATGCCTGACTTACTGAATATGCTCGAGCTGCGGCCCATAAAAGCTTCCAAGGATCGGACCCGACACCATCGAGAGGATCGTCTTTAAAGGTGTTACTCGATGCGATGGATGCAGCCTTTTGCTTTGAAGTTGCATCGACTTGTTTTTCTCGCAAACGCGATACGGCAAAGTCATTCAGTGCAATTTCAGTTTTTTCTATTCGCCCAGCAAGTTCTGTAAATTTTGTTGCCTTTAAACGATACTCTTTAGCGAGCTTCTTCGGATCAGAAACTTCCAATTGCATCAACTGTTTTTGAAGCTCTGGTGTATTATAGGCCTCGATGGCGGCATCCTTCGCGACTTTTTCAATTCCATCGATATTAGTCTCTGAATTAAGTCCGGCAACTGCCTTACCAGCGCTCGTATCTTGGTTGAAACCCACAAAATTCTGTTTTTTAGAATCGAGTTTTTTAATTTCGTTTTGAACAGCATTGGCTACTAGTTCACTGGCTTGAGCGAGTTTTGCGAAAACATCAAGACCGGCAGGAGTGAATGCAACATCTGTGTTCTCGGTGACATAGGTTGAAGCGCACAATGAATCGAAAACACTCACAGCCGATAGAGCCGCAGGACCAGACACTCCTTCACTCCATTTTACCATTTCGGATTTATTACCAATCTGAAAATGAATCGTTGCAGAGGCAGGAGGCTGCGAGCCTTGCGCCAATGCATTCGGCGTTACAGGAGAACCTGCGCCCCGTGCACGACATACACGCTTTAAGACCCGAGCATAGCCAGACTTCCCTGCGGCATTATCACCGTAAATGACCGTGATACCCGTTGGCGACAGGAGCAGTTTTTGATTTTGCGCAAGACCATTGATTCCACATGTGTCTTCGATAGATTTTATCGCAACTGCCCCATTGGTAGCAGCCGATTGTGTGACATGTGCCGCCGTCAATGGCATTGCATCTATTTTTGGCTTGTCAGGGGTTTCTATCCCTTGCTCTTGAAGGCAAATTTGAATGAGTTCAGCAATGTCGAGCTGAGACAACTTTTCCTGTGTTATGATTCGTCGTAAACAGTCGCGCTGCCATATTGGCCGCTTCTCCGACCATTCAAGAATAGACATATAAATACTCACTCAAAGCCCCCCTAAATTGTCCTGAGTCCCGCGCCAGAACAGCGTAAGAGGGTATCGCCAACACTTTTATAGTCAAGTTTTTGGAGGTCGATGAGTTGCGTAAAAATAGGACAACTGTGATATTTTGCTAGAGGGAGTGCTATCTCTTTAAGCACCCCCTCTTATCCTCGCATTATTTGAGTAGCCGCAGCTTAACTACGCGGTTGGCGGTGTCTACCGCAGGGCCAGTTGGCCGAAGATGCTGATCGATCCCGTCGAGCTTTTCATGCGTTGTCCGATGGTGCGTCACATTTTCTTCACGAAGCTTGATAACTTCTTCTCGGGTCTTTTCGTGGTTGATCTGTTCATTGGTTCGACATTCAAGATCTTTTATACGACGTAACAAGGGCAAGTTTCTCTCGCATGTCTTTAGATAATTAACGTAGATCGCCGTCGTATCCGAGCCACTATCCGTGTTCAGCTTGTGACCCAACAATACTGATTGTAATTCTTTTCGCTCGACACCATGGTAATTGACCTCAACGTAAGTGCCCCACATGTTGCGTAACAAATGCGCTGTGAAGTTACTAACTTTCTCTTCGAGATTTAACACCGCATCTAAGTCTGCGTTGATACCAAAAAGATCGATCATAACTCCTGATAGGTGATGAGCTATGGTTTGAGTCCCAAATGGCAACAGGGGGTCACCATGTTTTATGCCTCGTCGATGCTTGTAAAACATGATGATGTCTTCACAGACCGTTGGCAGAACGCCTAAGTAAGTGAGATCATTTTTTCGATTCCCATTAATAAAAAACGTAAGCATCGTGTCCTCGGTCAAAGGAAGATGCTGTTTCAAAGGTTTGAGTTGCTCTGGGAGCCACCACAAACCACCGGCTACTTTCTTCGGAAAAATACAATTCGGACTGTATAAATTTAAGTCCGTTGGTTCTCGATCCAACCAAATGAACTCCGCAAGCTCACTGTAAATCCTGAAACCACCTCCACAGAGAAGAGCTACACTTGCAAGATAATCAAGCTCGCGTTCCTCATCGCTATTGAACTGTTCATTCCTAAGAGTTAAAAGCCCACCGACGCGAAACTTTCCATCTACGCGCTTCTTGGCCCCTTTCTTTTTGTTAGCGCATACTTCACCGTAAGCCTGTTCGCATAGATATTGGGTCAAATGTTCGATGTGACTTGATTTAACCAAATGAGATTTTTTTCCGATTTTGGAGCTTGAACCATTGTAAAACGTAGAGACAGCATAATAGTCGTTTTTAAGTTTACTAAAAAATACTGGCCAACTGCACGGACCATTCGCAAAAGCCACTGAGTATTCCGCAATATTAAATTTTGACAATGGACCGTCGGAGGTGTTGTCGTTAAGCGATTTAAACTTGTTCTTGAAAACTTCCCACGTTTCCTTCTCGCAAAAGGTTAACCTTTCGTCGCCTGCGCCAGTCATTGTTAAACAGTCGCCAAGGGCCTTTATACTTTTTAAATAGCTTGACCCTTTTTTAACTTGGGAGGCCCTAACGAGAACGGTGATGAAGTCAGAGGGGAATAAGTACCTAAAGTCAAAATCACGTTCTGAAGAACCAAGAGCAGCAATGATTACTCTAAATAGACCGAGTGGACTATTCAGCGATTTTTCTTCGTACCCCAACTGCTCCATCAATGGCTTTTCTATTCTTACCTTGAAGTAAGCTCGCTGAGATTCGGTTAATATTGCTATAGGCTGCTCTTGAAGATCCTCAAAAAGTGCAGGCAACTCCAAATTGTATTCTTTAGCTAACCATCGAAAAAAGGGTTTGGAACAACTAAATTCGGTTCGATTAAATCGAGCGCCAATCACAGAAACGATTTTTTTAAAAAGGCCCTCGCTCAAAACATCATCAATATTATTGATTCCGGCACAAAACATCGCTTTCCGTGCAGAACTGATAACACTTCTGCCATGTTCGGTGCCGTAAGCGTCGCCGAACTTTTTAAACAGTGCCTCAATCTCAATAGACTGGAGGGAATACTTTGCCCTTCGAGACCGAGTAGGATTGGATGAAGTTTCAAAAATAAAACTACTCAGTCGTCCTATCTTTGACAATGTCGCCGCGTTGATCGGCTCCTCATGTTTTGTTCGACGAAATTCTTCAATAATCTTGGGCTCCATGAAGCGCAGCCTCATCGACCAAGGGTCTTGAAGATGGTTGAGGCCGGTCTTCGGATCGCCTCCGTGGTTTTTCTTGAGCCATGGAATATATGTCGTACGCAGAGCACTAAAAGTTTGGTCGCGGGTGCTGTCGGCGAAGCAAGTATCAATAGCTTTTTTTAAATCGCCAAGGGTCAGGGAGTTGTACTCAGCATCTGACTTCACCTTCGGCACAAGCGAATTGCGGAGTTCACAGATCCGATAATTGATCGCGGCCAACACGTCCTTAACCGGCTCGTTGTCTGGAATTTCAAAACTGTGGCTTTCAAGAAAACTCTCCAGTTGTTCCGGCTTGAGACGACCGGTAAGGCCAAATTTCTCATTTTGAATCGAATGCCAGATTTGCTGGAACCAATCACCCTTGAATCTGCGGGTATTTTTCATCTCTTTTATTTCATTTCCCTTGTCATTACACATATTTATTCTCCCTATTTATATTATAATTGATTTGACGCATTATTTCCACAAATCTTAGAAGTTTTGGGCGACGAAATTTTGGAAATTTAACTTGAAATTTATCTCTAAAAGATTGATTTTGCTCAACTTTGCTAATCTCTGCTTGGCTTTGCTCGGAGATATCATCCCATAATTTTGAAATCTTAAAAGATCAATGAAATTAGTAGCTTGCAGAGAGCCTCCTAACAGAGCAAATCCGAACACTTCTATATTAGAAAGCACTGCCTGTCTAAAAATTGGACACCGCCGTCGCAGCCTTTTGAGACGCTTTCTTCTCCTGTTTGCGTTGTCGCTTAATCGAACCTAGCTCTTCTAGGCGCTGCATGAGTTGGCCAAGTTGAAGGAACGTAAGATGACCCACCAGCGGCGGTACTGGCCCACCAAACTCCTCTATAACCTCGTCAAGACGTCTGCGAAACGTGTAGATGCTTTGTCGAAAGTTAATCCGCTCCATACACTCTTCAAAACTCAACAGCTTATGTCCGTACTCACCAAAAACTGAAAAGCTTTGCTCTTCTTTTAACTTTTCTTCTCGATCTCGTTTCTCCATGGTTAGCCCCCTTTGTTTTAATAATAAGCACCTTCGTGCATCTGGGGGAGGGTTTACCAATTCGCAGAACCAACTCTTGGCTTAGTTGGATTTTTTTTCAAAAATGAGGGATTTTTTTATCGTGAAGCTTTGGTGCCCAGTAAGCGAGCAGTATTGGGCATAACTTTGTTGAGGCCCGAGAGAATGTCGATTCTTTGTTGAATCGCGGGTGTTTGCATTTGCTCGGGCTCGACTTGACCTAAAAGCTAAAAAATAACCTTGTACCGTTTCCTGAGTGCCTTTGCGATGCGCTCCCGAACCGTCCATGCAACTCTCCTGTTACCGACGCCGAGCACGTTTCCCAAGCGATGTGTCCTATCGGTATCATTGAGGGGGGTGATGACAATAGTGAGAAGGAGGCTTCCCACAAATACCTCACAAAATATTTGCTGCTTTGTGACAGCAACTTCGAGCATCTTCAATTCACCGAGACAGTTTCGCATTTTTTCTGAATGCTCGATCATTTTGAACGGAGTATTTAGGTTTCTTATTAATATGTCTTCGTGAACGATAGTCCATTCGTCATTAAAGTGCTCCGTCAATTCAAAACTAGGAACGTCTTTAGCTGCTCTCAATCGGGCCTCCTCCTGACGAGCACCCATGAAAAGTCCGATCCACCTATCAAAAGCTTTTATAGCGTTCATATTTCTGCTGATACTGATACTTGGATTCTGAATGAAATGAATGATGGCGAAGCTAGCTGAGCTATTCTCAAAGTATTTTTTCAATACTCCATAATTTTTAAAAATTAAGATCGCAATCTCTTTATTTCTAGCAGTACCTTTCGACAGATCAAAACGGTGACGTAAAAACTTTTGTGAGCAGATAAGATTTATGAATTCCTCTCGCTTTTTGGGCTCTTTCGGCACGTATAGATGAGGGAAATAAACAAGTGGGGCTGAAATATGGATGGCGGGGAAAGTTCTACGCGTTCCAAGCTGAAGAAGTTTCCACCAGTTGCCGAACGCAACTTTCAAATCGTTTATGCCTAAAGATTGTAAATCGCTCCAGTCCTGATGTGCGGAACTATCGTATGTTTGTAAATACATAAGAGAATAAAACAGACGCAAGCCTACCTTTTTAAGGCTTCTGCCAGCTATAAGCTCACCAAGCATCGTTTCTACAAGTGATGAGCTAAAATAACCCTCGCGCAGCCCGTAGGCTAAAACCGAAAGAGACGCTGGGCAAATTTTATCAAGTTGAATTATCCTCTCATGCTTTAAACGCTTACATAGCCAGTAAACGTGAAAACCATCTTTTACATATTTGGAACAGAAACCCAATCCCTCTTTTTCCATTAGGAATAAAAAATACTTTTCAATTTTCTTTAAGAAAATACCGTACCTTTGTAAACCTCTTCTGATTTTCCAAGCAACAGGAAATGGGGTGCGGCCAGATCTCCAAAAATCTCTCATGTCATCGTAGCTTGTACCAAATAAACAATTTCCTCTTCGCAAAGTCGATAGCTTCCGTCCAAAGTTAAGGCTTACATGCGAAAAATATCCTCCGTCGAAATCTATATAGGCTCGCCATCTAGTGATTTTGCTCTGCTCTAAAGTCGTTACCTGTAGTACGTAAAGGTTGTATTCTTTAAAAAAGACAGTCGCGTGTGCATAATTTCCCTCCTCAAAACTAAATTGATCGATGATTTGATCTTGTGTGATCTCGGAACTGCCACGATATCTAATATATCCTGCGTATTTTAAGTGTGAACCCATAACTTTATATAAATGGAACTTGGCCAAATAGATGACTGGAGATTTCTTCAGCTTCATGTTGGTCTAATAGGCCTTCGTATCGGTAGACCTCGTAACTTCTCTCAAACCATATCCAAGTAGGCGTGCAGGTAATTTTAAAATGGTCCACGATTTCGCTATTGATGTAAATGGGCACTGTGCATTGATCCACCCAGCTCTTTGTCAATTGGTGCTCACAGAACGTGTTATTCTGACAGAAAAGAATGCAAAATTGGTCATGGCAGTCGAGTTCCATGAGAATGTAATCTAGCAAGCAGCTTAATCGATCCGTCTCCCATAAAAGCGAATTTTTGAACCTACTAACCTTAGGAATCGAAACTCCAGAATTAAATTTAATGATCTGTGCCATTCAGCCTCCAACTTTATAGGCTGACATATAAGATTTAGTGAAAACGATAGCTATAGCAATTCATACTTACGGAACTGATTCGTAAGGCTGATCAGTCAGCAGGTGGATTTTTTTGATGATTTATCTGAAAAGATCTCTAAATTTATCTATTAAGCTTTTCTTCTTTGTCGCAAGCACGTCCGTGAACTCAGGCTTAAAATCAGAGTAACGCTCGACTGCATCGCTGGAAACGACCACAGAGCAAAATTGAGACAGACAAAACACGGCACTTCTGAACATAAAGATCTGCTTTAAATCCGAGCCGTCATGCCCAGCATTTAGTACCTGAAAGGGAATTCCGAAGTTTGCGATTAGATCTTGTTTGCTTTGACCAATGTAAACAGGACTGGTCGTCCGTGGCTCGTCTCCGTTTGAATTTATTAAGGGCGCAGGTCTTTCTTCCCTTGTTAAACTGATCTCAAAGAGCCTCTTACATTCGTAGCTACCGTTAAGCTTTTGGCATTCACTACGCTTGGGCTCAACGGACGTTTCATATTTAGAACAGCTTTGGTCCCTCTGGCAAAGAAGGTCAAATTCTTTGAAAGCTGCTTGGGTTGATTTTTCGCGTGCGACATGCTCATCAACATCTACCCCAACACCGCATACCAAATAGGTGTTACCTCTTTTTTGGCTAATGGATTCAGTGCAGAACCAGTCTGCTTTTATGGTAAACGAAATAAGAAAGAGTGTTGATATTATCATCAGTTAGATGTCGAAATCTAAATCATATTGACCCGATTTATATTCCGGCCATGTAAATTTACACTCTTTTGTGGAGTATTGTGGGCCGCATAGAAACGTTTTTACTCTTGCGATCACACAAAAGGAGATTTTGACTTTACCACTGCCATCGTGTGGCTTTTGAGGACAAATGGCGGTCACTGCAGCCATGGCATTTCCCATCGCGTAATAGATACCTACCTGATTGCCTAAATCTATTTTGGGTGCATTAGGGGTTATCAATATAGCATCGGGCTTGTAATCTTTTAATAATTTTAAAGCAGTTGGATATTTATCTATGCCACATCTTGAGTAATATTCTCTATTGATAAGTTCTACTTTACCTTCGACGGTACCTGCGCCCCAAGAGTTCATAAAGCATGAATAGCCTCCATGGCTTTGATGATACCAAGTGCATGTTTTTCCAGATTCACATGATTTCCATTTTTCTTGGTTTACAAAAGGAGTTCCAATATATTTTTGAAGCTTATTTATTTCCTGACCTAAAAACTCTGCTTCTTCAAAGTATTCTTTTGGTTTTATTTCTTTTTTAAAAATATTTTTGATACTTGAAGTATCTGCCAAACCATCCTTTGTTTTTTTGCATCCCGATAAAGATAAAATAATGGAAGCACACAAAATTATTTTTAGAAAAAGATCCATCTAATACCCCACTTAGTATTTAATTTAATTTACCTTAAGACGCTCACCAGCCATTTGACAGCTTAACGATTTCATATTGGTAGTGGTCGCGACTGCATTGTTGAACAGAAACATCTGGCTTTGAGAAGTAGCTGTCACTCTTTGTTTCATACTCAAAAACTGCACACCAATCATTAACCAAAAATCCACCGAAGCTATTGGCTGCACGCACTGTTGATACCACTAGAAACTTTTCTCCTTTTTCAGTCTTCTTCTTGTCTACGACTTTTACGTTACTGAACGTTGCGGAGACAGGATCTTTCAAAACCTCTTTTATTAGTTGCTCCGAGAAATCTTCTGGGCGCGGACCGGAAGTTATATTGAAAGCAGATTGTGAATTGGGCCAAATTAGGTAACTAACAGACTTGTACATTGTGTAAACGGCAAAAATAACCGCAGAGAGAGTAAGGAAGCCTACAATAGGGTTTTGCGTTTCATTTTTTTTCTCAGGCTCCGTGCCTTTACTACTTTCGACATCTTTTTTTTCTGATACTACAGGCTCACTCATTTTATTTTCTCCACTTTAATCTTTTTGCTTCTATCAAAAACAATCCGCTGAACTCTGCGCTGTCTTCGACATCAAAAATCTCACCAACTCTAGAGGCTGGGATTAAATTTGATGGTTTTCCCGTCATTATGTATTGGTAATCAGCCTTTAGCGCCTCAGTCAGTTTAAGCACGGCCTCAGGACTTGCAGGTGTAGCTCCATTTATCCAGCCTGAAATTACCGAGGGTGAAGTTCCGACGATGTCTGCTGCCTGCCGCAGCGTCATTTTATGCTCGCCCAAAAGTTTCTTTAGATTTTTAGAAAAAACCATCGACGGCTTTGGCTTGCGCCCTTTGCTCTTTATTTTGCCCATAGGTAAAGCATCGACGAT
>JAIEOS010000013.1 GCA_019750295.1 Bdellovibrionales bacterium
TCAAAAATATTTCTTACGCCTCGTGAAGGCGCCCCCGAAGCCCTTTCCTCAATATAGAAAGAGTCATACCTTCCACCCCAAGTGGACCTAGAACGAGTCTTTTTGATTTTTTTAATTGGCGTCCCCTACGGGATTCGAACCCGTGTCTACTCCGTGAAAGGGAGTTGTCCTAGGCCTCTAGACGAAGGGGACGTTATGATTGAGAAAGAAAAAAAATGGTGATCCGCCATGGATTTGAACCATGGACCCTCTCCTTAAAAGGGAGATGCTCTACCAGCTGAGCTAGCGGATCACGGAGATGGTTTTGTCTTATTTTATCAGTTTAATGTCAACTTTATTTGGGGCGCTTTTTTAGGAATATCGCGCCCCTACATACTTTTATTAAGTGCTTAAAAAACAGAGGCCAAACCGATCGTCGCGGACCTGTCGGCCCCTACGGAGACCACATCGATCGGGACTCCGGCCTGAGATTCAATATAATCCACGTAGGCGCGGGCTTCGGCCGGCATTTCGGCGCGGGTTTTGAATTTGCTGAGGTCGGTCTTCCAACCCTTGAATTCTTTATATATCGGCTTCATTTTTGAGGGCTCGCTCGACATCAAGAAGTCCGTCGTTTTTCCGACACTGGCGCCCTCATAACCCGTGCACACTTGGATCGTGTCGAAATCATTAAGGACATCCAGCTTGGTGAGTACGATGCTGGAAATCCCGTTGACGCCGATCGAATATTTGAGCGCGACCATATCTAACCATCCACAACGACGGGGGCGGCCGGTCGTGGCGCCGAATTCGGCACCGATTTTACGAAGTTTTTCTCCTGTGGCATCGTTCAGTTCCGTGGGAAAGGGGCCCGTGCCCACGCGAGTGCAGTAGGCTTTGGCCACACCAATCACTTTATTGATCTGCTGAGGCCCGATGCCTGTCCCTAAGCAGGCCGAAGCGCTGATGGTCGACGAGCTTGTAACGTAAGGATAGCTGCCGTGGAAAATATCCAGGAGGGCACCCTGAGCGCCTTCAAACAAAATCTTTTTCCCGTCCTTGAGCCACGCTGTCATCGTTTCGCCCAAGTTGTGGGTCACAAACGGTGCGAAGTAGTCCTTAAGCTTTACGATATCATCGTGGACTTTTTGCGCGTCAATTTTTGGAATTTTATAGAGATGTTCAAAAAGACAATTTTTTTCTAAAAGGAGCAACTCGATCTTCTCTTTAAGATTCGGTAAAAATAAATCACGGAAAAGAAGAGCCCGACGAGAGGCGCGATCCTCGTAAGCCGGGCCGATGCCGCGTTTGGTAGTCCCGATGTGATTGACCACTTCGCGAGCGGCATCGAGTTCTTTGTGAAAGGGGAGAACGAGAGTGGCGTTGCCAGAAATTTGCAGGTTTTCTGGCGTAAGAGAAATTCCACTTTTAAGAACATAGTCCATTTCTTCTTTGAGGCCAAAGAGATCTAGGGCCACACCGTTACCGATAAAGCATTTTGTTTGAGGATGAAGAATTCCGGAGGGAATCAGATGCAGAACGGTTTTTTTACCATTCACAATCAGTGTGTGACCGGCATTAGCTCCACCTTGAAATCGCACGACTCCGTGAGCGTCTTTTGCGAAATAATCGACAAATTTCCCTTTACCCTCGTCGCCCCATTGAGCGCCAACGACCACTACTGCTGGCAT
>JAIEOS010000014.1 GCA_019750295.1 Bdellovibrionales bacterium
CTTTTCCCCAACGCGGTGGGGAAAAGTGCACGCAAGGAGCTGGAACCTATCGGATCAAACTGGGAGGACCATATCTTTAATGGAGCGGCGATTGGAGCGGGACACTTGGAGTCGCTGTCCGTTGGCCATGATCGCTTGCATATTGTCGCCTTCGATCACTTCTTTCACTTGCTTTAAGTTGATGATGGCATTGCGATGCACTTGTAGGAATATATTCGGATCTAATTTAGGAGCGATGTCTTTGAGGGGTTCACTATAGATGTACTCGAAAGCATCGGTGCAAATGTAGGTGTAGTGATTCTCGCTACGGAAGTAGAGGACTTTATCAATATCAATTAGAGTATTTTTAGTCCCTCGCTTCACCACAACCTTTGTAAGGTAAACATTTTTTGCCGTAAAAGTTTCTTTAAGGTGGTCGATGTCTTTAATCACCTGTGAGGTGTCTTTTTGTAAACATCTTTCTAAGGCTTGATTAAAGCGGTCTTGGCTAAAAGGCTTTAAGAGGTAATCGATGGCGTTCTTTTCGAAAGCCTGAACCGCGTACTCACTAAATGCCGTTTGAAAAACGAGATGGAAATGAGGGGCGGGCAGGGAATTGACCAAATCCATTCCGTTCATCTCTGGCATTTCGATGTCGAGAAAAACAATCGAAGGTTTTTGGGATTCGATAATATCCAACGCTTGTAAACCATTTTCGGCTTCGAGAATTTCGAAGCCTTCGTTTCTGTCCTCGAGAAAGCGACGAATTTTTTTGCGACTTAAATTTTCATCATCCACGATGAGTACTTTTTTATTGGTCATCATATTATCTCCTCTTTGGGTGCGAGAGCAAAAAGACCTTCCCGGTCATCGCCTCGCACCTGAAACTTAACATACGTCTTTTTGTCGTCAGAATAAATATTGAATCCGTGTGAACTGCCGTAAAAGAGATCCAGGCGGTTTTTGGTGTTTTGTAAGCCTGTACCTTGGGCGTTTCTCTTAAGGAGGCTCGGTTTCGATTTATCGTAGAGCTCGCCGGTGTTGGCGATACAGATCTCGTAGTAGCCGCCTTTTTTCTGCACGGCGAGCTCGATTTCTCCACCGTCTTGGCGTGGAGAGATTCCGTGTTTGACTGCGTTTTCGACAAGAGTTTGGAGTATTAAACTGGGGACTTTGATCTCGTCATAATCCATGGGAACATCGGTTCGAAACTGGATGCGCTCCCCAAAACGGATTTTTTGGATCTGAATATATTTTTTAAGAATAGATATTTCAGATCCCAAGGTCGAAAATTTATTCTTAGAGTTACGAAGAATTTCTCGGTAGAGATCTGCCAATTGCTGAGTCATCGATGAAGCTAAGTTTGGATCCACGTAGATAAGTTCGGAGAGAACATTGAGAGAGTTAAATAGAAAGTGCGGTTGCATCTGTGTTTCTAAAAGATTGTACTGTGCTTCGGCCTGAGCGAGTTTGGACTGCAAGGCAATTTCCTTGGCCTGCCTTAACTCAAACATGATTTTCGCAATAACCGTCGATGGAATTGTAAAAACCAAAATCACAAACAAGTAATTCGGATCAAAACTCACGCGAAAAATAGGGCGCGAGATAAAATGAAAGTTAATGACCCCCGCTATAAAAATCGCGGGGAAGGTTTTAATCAATTCCACGGAGAAACGGGCCCAACGAGATTTGGGATTGATCTTAAGCATTCCGTGGATCAAATCAAACAACTGATAAAAGAAGTAGATATTGATAACATTGATCAGAACACTTAAAAGATTGATGGCGTGATTGGTGAGCTCTTGAAGAAAGTGATACAAAATATAAAAGGTCGACAGGCTCGCCACTCCAGCAAGGATGAGGAGTATCCACTTCTGTTTTTGTTCTTTGTCGAATATGTTTTGCATCACTCTCGGAGTATTGCACAAGTGGTGGACGGGCGCCAACCAGTCGGTCATAGATCCTCACTACTGAGTGGTAATTCAAAAATACCTAGTTATATTAGTTATTAAGTCCAATATATTGGCGGAAATTATATCGCCCCCGATTCCCATGAAGAGTTTTCATAAATCCTGACAAATTTGACTCTCTCTTAACAGGCTTCTATCACCGTAAGATCTCTTGAGAGAAGGATGGAATTCATGCTGTTAGGTCTTCTTTTTTCTACATTTGTTGCCGCCCAAAATCTGGCGCCCTCCTCCACTCCGGCGACGAGTGGCACTTTGACAAAAGACGGAGTCGCTTTCGTAAATTCAGACCCACTTGTCGATCTTCGATTTCGCTTTCGTATTCAAAATCGGATGACCTTCGAGGATTACGACTCCGAATCGGCAGATAAAGATGTGTCAGACTTTGCGGTTCGACGCTTGCGTTTACGCTTAGATGGTCAATTGGTAGATCCGCGCTTTGGATTTAATCTTCAGCTCTCGTTCACCCGTGGAGACATGGATTGGGAGACCATCAATTTCCCCGCCATAGTCAGAGATGCGGTCATCTATTGGAAGTGGAGTGAGCACGATATTACGATGTTGGGTTTAAGAAAACTTCCTGGAAATCGCCAGCGGGTGATTTCGTCAGGACAGCAGGAGCTGACGGAGAGATCATTGGCCAATTTCACCTTCAACCTCGATCGCGACATTGGGGTGCATTCCTGGCATCGATTTTTCGAAGAAAGACCCTTTTGGATTAAACTCGCGGCCACGGGGGGCGAAGGTCGAAGTCGCGAGAGCACTCGGGCCGGATTATCGTACACGGCTCGGGCGGAGTGGTTAGCCTTGGGGGAATTCAAAAACGGAGGGGACTATTTCGAAGGAGATCTCGAATATGAGACGACTCCCAAAGTCTCCATCGGCGCGGTTTACAATTCCAATTTTCAGGCGGAGAGAGACGCGGGGACCATTGGTTTCCCTATGACCGGTGAAGTTCGAAACATCGAAAATTTTATCGCGGACTTTTTGCTCAAATATCAGGGATGGTCGCTTTCGGCGGAATTTTTTAGACGCTGGTCTCAGTTTCCAGAGATCACTCCCACTCAAACCATCTTTAATGGACAAGGAACAAATCTGCAGTTGAGTTACACAACGGCGAATCATTGGGCTCCCGTCGCGCGTTGGACTCACATCACACCCGACGAAACCCTACGCCCCCGTCTCGATGAACGCCAACAGTATACGGTGGGAATCGGCAAGTACCTTAACGATCACCGAGTTAAAGCCCAAGCAGATATCACCCTCGAGCAGCAAAAAGATTTCTCTGCGAACGCCAAGCTCACAAACATGATCTATCGCATCCAACTCGAAGTCGGCATCTAATAAGAAGGTAATAAGAAGGTAACAGTTCCCTTTTTGTATTGTGCTGCAATACAAAAAGGGAACTGTTACCTTCTTTAGTACTGAATAAATTTTTTCCACTTGGGAATGAGACTGGGGATGATCATGACTTGGCAGTTGACGCCGTTCGGTCCCTCTTCTTGCACCAAATTCTGGGCATCGTGGGAGAGTTCAAAAACTCGGCCGCGTTCGTGCGTTGGTAAAAAGAGATCGATGCGCACGGCGAGCTGCTCGATGGCCCGCTTCATGATGGTCTTGAGCTGATCTAATCCATCTCCAGATTGGGCGCTGATAAACACGCGGTTATCACCCTTGGCTTGAAACTTCTTTTGAAAAGGCGCGATATCCATTTTATTGTAAGCATGAATGATGGGCTTGTGATGCCAGTTGAACTGATCGACCAGCTCATTCACGACAGCGATTTGCTTCTCCGACTGAGGATTCGACAAATCAATCACGTGAATCAAGATATCGGCATCCGCAGACTCTTCAAGAGTGGCTTTAAAGGCTTCGATCAAATGGTGAGGAAGTTTGCGAATAAATCCCACCGTGTCCGTCATGAGAGCGGCTTTGTGATCATCTAAAAATACTTTTCGAGTCGTTGGATCCAGAGTCGCGAAAAGTTTATCCTGAGAGAGCACTGTCGATTTTGTCAGTTTATTGAGAAGGCAGCTCTTTCCGGAGTTGGTGTAACCGATCAACGCAAAGGTTGGAACTTGATTTCGTTTTCGCGCGTGTCGACGCTGCTCGCGCTGCATGCTAACGCTTTCGAGCTTCTTTTTAATTTGCACGATCTGTTTGCGAATAATACGTCGATCCAGCTCGATGGCTTTTTCACCGGCTCCTCGAGACACCGTACTCCCGCCCCCTTGGCGAGAGAGGGAGCCCATCCATGCATCCACCATGCGGGGCATGAGATCCAGTAAGCGTGCAAGTTCTACTTGAAGTTTTCCCTCGTAAGTCTTTGCCCGAGCGGCAAAAATATCTAAAATAATTTGATTTCGATCCAGAACTTTAAGTTTCCACTCTTGCTCTAAGTTACGAGCTTGAACTCCGGAAACCTGGTGATCAATGATCACCACATGGGCGCCGCAATCTTTCGCCATTTCGGCGATCTCTTGCACTTTGCCTTTTCCGAGGAGGGTGGCAGGGTTAAATTTTTCTAGAGATTGGGTGACCGAGCCCACAACGTGGTAGCCACAGGATAAAGCGAGATCTTCGAGTTCAATCAAGCTTTCTTTCACTTCTTTGACGTCTTCTGTTTTGAGTCCCACGCCCACGACAAGGGCGCGGTGACGAAGATCTTGATTTATAAATGGCCTCCAAGGTCCGTGGAGTGGAGGCCCGCCTCATAGGCTTGGCTGTGAAGAGCAGCAAGAGCTGCGGAATTCACAAGGTCGTCGACAAAACCGGTTCTTTGCACAACGTGCGCTGGTTTTTTAATACCCATTAAAAAGGGTCCGACCACTTCACCTCCGCCAAGTTGTTGTACCAACTTGTATGCGATATTTCCCGAGTCCAAATTCGGGAATACTAATATGTTAGCACCATCTTTGATTTCGCAAAAGGGGAAAATTGAGCTCACGATTCGGGGGTTCACCGCCGTATCCGCCTGCATTTCGCCGTCGACAATCCAATTGGAATTGTATTGCTTAACGATTTTAGCCGCTTCGGCCATCTTGGCCGGGGAGTCGCCCTTAGAGGTGAAATTCGAGTAACTGAGCATGGCAATCTTAGGTTTGATGCCGAAATATTCAGCCACCTGAGAGGCGTAAATGGCCGTGTTGGCGACTTGTTGGGCGTTGGGATTGATATTGACCGAGGTATCGGCAAAAAAGAGCATTTTGTCTTGGATTAAGACAATATTGAGGCCTGCCGCGGTTTTTCTTTGTCCTGGACCAATCACTTGAAGAATCGGTTTAACGGCGTCGGCGTACTTCGAATCCGAGCCGGTGATCATCGCGTCGGCATCGCCGAGGTGGACCGCCATTGCCGCAAAAAAGTTTGAATCGCGCATCAAGTGCTTCGCTTCGGGGAGCATAACCCCGCGGCGGTGACGGAGATCAAACATGGTTTTGGCGTAAGTCTCTGCTTTTTCATCTTCTAAATGATCGATGATTTTTACGTTCTGAATATTATCTAATCCTCTTTCGCTGCTGAGGCGTTTAATTTTTTCGGGGTTACCTACGAGGATGGGGGAAGCAAAGCCCTCTTCGACGATCTGGTTGACTGCACGAAGAACCTTAACGCTATCGCCTTCCGCAAAAATAATGCTCGGGACTTTCTTCGTAGCGATGCTTTGATTCTTCACTCGATTAATCACGCTTCGGACGAAGCCCACTTTAGTCCCTTGGAGAGATTCTAGCTGATCGATGTACTCGGACATCTTCGCGATGGGTTTCTGAGCAACACCGGAATCCATTGCCGCTTTGGCGACGGCGGGAGCCACCCACATCAACACACGCGGATCAAAGGGTTTTGGAATAATATATTCAGGACCAAAATCGAAATGTTTACCCCCGTAGGCCAACGATACTTTTTCTGGGACTTCTTCGCGCGCAAGCTCTGCGAGAGCTTTCACGGCGGCCAGTTTCATTTCTTCGTTAATTCCTGTGGCGCGAACATCAAGGGCTCCGCGGAAAATCGACGGGAAGCCCAGGACGTTGTTCACTTGGTTGGGATAATCACTCCGACCCGTGGCCATAATAACGTCGGGGCGAGCTTTTTTCGCCGTCACGGGATCGATTTCAGGATCAGGGTTGGCCATTGCAAAAACGATGGGCTTGGGAGCCATCTTCATTAACATATCGGGAGTCACGGCGCCGGCGGCGCTCAAGCCGATGAAGACATCGGAGCCATCAAGGGCCTCCGCCAATGTTCGTGCCTTGGTCTCGACCGCGAACTCCTGCTTAAAGCTATTCATTCCCGCGGTTCGACCTTTGTAGATCACCCCTTGGGAGTCGCACATCATAATGTTTTCAGGTTTAACACCAAGACTGATAAAAAGTTTTCCGCAGGCGATGGCGGCCGCACCGGCTCCATTGATCACTAACTTGATCTTTTCCAATTTACGCTGAGTGATCATGCAGGCATTGATGAGCGCCGCTCCAGAAATGATGGCGGTTCCGTGCTGATCATCATGAAACACTGGGATGTTCATTTCCTCTTTAAGTCGAGTTTCGATTTCGAAACATTCGGGGGCTTTAATATCTTCGAGATTAATCCCGCCAAATGTCGGCTCCAAGGCTTTCACTGTTTTAATGAAATCTTCGACATTCGAGGTATTAAGTTCGATATCAAAGACGTTGATCCCGGCGAAGAGTTTAAAAAGGTTTCCTTTTCCCTCCATCACTGGCTTTGAAGCCTCGGGGCCAATATTTCCAAGTCCAAGAACGGCCGTTCCGTTACTGATCACGGCGACTAAATTTCCCTTAGCGGTGTAATCATAAACTTTAGATGGGTCTTTTGCGATCTCTTTGCAGGGGGCGGCCACTCCCGGCGAATAGGCCAGTGATAACTCGTGGTCGGTGGCGCAGGGCTTTGGCGAACGAACATCGACTTTACCGGCGGGGGCGCGTTTGTGATAGTGAAGGGCCTCTTTATCGAATGACATGGTAACTCCCAATCTCTCTCAAATGATTCTGAAAATAAGGCCTCAAAGGTATGAAAACGTCGGGGAGTAGTCAAACACTGCGCTACGTCACATGTGTGTTATTTTTGGGTTTTCTTGGGTTTGCTTTTTTAAAGAGCTGTATTGGAGGACACGGGCTCCTGCCCTCGCCCGTTTCGCGGGTGGGAAGCCCCGCGATCGCGTAACGCTAACGGGAGGTCCTCCAATACAGCTCTTTAAAAAAGCAAACCCAAGAAAACCCAAAAATAAGCCGCGAGAGGTTGTAGTGTTTGAATTTATGACATTATTTTGGAGATTGGAGGAGTGGGGTGTGGCTTTTGGGTTTGTTTTTTTGTTTGGTTCCTGAATGGGTCTGCGGGGAGAAAAATTTTTTTTGTTTTTTTAAAATTATTTGGGGGTGAGGGTTAAGGTTTTTTGGGGGTGGGACGATAGGGGGTTATGGGAATGATTCGTCACTTTATTTTTTGGGTTGTTTGTGTCGCTGGGGCAGCGGCTGTGCAATCGCTGGGTGAGTATCGTGATTCTCTTCCTTACTCTTCTGAAGCTCCAGTTTATGTCACGGACATCAGACTTCCGTTAATGCCTGGACCAATGTGCAAAGCCGATAGCGAACCCGAGATGGATCCTCAGGTCGAGCCTTCGATTGTCGCCGACTCCATTTAATCCTAAAAGATAGTTTCCCATTCTGAAAGTGACGGCCATATCCAATTCCGTAGGCGAGGTCAGCGAAAAGGATCGGCGTACCTTTTCGGGGCTGCAGAGGTGACGAGGGTGACAAAAGTGGGAAGCTTTTTCCTGTGACGTCTATTTTAAATCGATTCCACGCTGGCGCGTTCATTGCTCAGGATCCTCTGAAACCTTTATTAGGAGCTTTGCGTGAACGATCTCTTTCTCATATCTACAATCTTGACAGCGTTGATGAGCCCTACCGTTGTATGTAGCGATAAAAAGAAGTCTCCGCCCTCCGAAAAAACATCGCTTAGCCGCTTTAAATCAATAAGTTTTTTAAGTAAGTGTTAGTGTCGTTTCCTATTTTTACCCGGCAGGCCCTCAAAAGCCTGCCTTTTTTTATTCTTTCGCCCTACAGAATAAGTTGACCTCCCTCGGTCTTTTCACAAAGATAATTGCTCATCAACCAAGGGGAACTTGTGCGTTTTTTGAGCATAATGGCTTTAGCTTTTGTTTTAGGATGTAGCAGTGGACAGCGGTCGCAGACGATGGTGTCTCCCGAGGAAACTGCAAAATTTAATCAGTTTCTTGATAAATCCTTCGAAGAATTTTTAAGTTATTCCCCCCAGTACCTGTCCTATTTGGGACGAAAAAAGCAATACGATAAGCTCAATGATTTTACCGAAGAGTTCGAGAAGAAAATGAACGAGCTCGCGCATGCGAAACTCAATGAGATGAAAAACTTTGATTCTCGAACGTTAGACGATCAGGCCAAGCTCAGTTACGATCTCTATAAAAAAGAACTGGAAAATGGCATTCAAGACTTTCAGTGGAAAGATTACCAGTATCCGGTCTCGCAAATGGGCGGAATCCACTCCGATCTTCCTGTTTTTATGATGAATATCCATCGCGTGGATACGGAGTCCGATATGCGTGCTTACATTGCGCGGCTCGAAGAATTCCGGCGCGTGTTCCGCGAAGTGATTGAGGCCATGAAGCGCTCCGAAAAGCTCGGCATTTTGCCGCCTCAGTTTGTATTTCCTTACGTCCTCGATGCTTCTCAAAAAATCATTAAAGGCCGACCTTTTGATAAGAGTGAGACAGATTCTCCGCTCTTCGCAGATGTGAAAGCCAAAGTGAATAAGCTTAAAATCGACGACGCGAAAAAGACCTACTTTGTAAAAAAAGCCGAGCAAGTTCTAGTGAACACGGTGAAGCCCTCGTACCAAATGTTGATCGCAACTCTTAAAGACCAGCAGAAGCGAGCGACGACGGACGATGGGGCTTGGAAGTTTCCAAGAGGTGCGGAATTCTACAGCACTCGACTCAAACGTTACACCACCACGGATGACTCGGACTCAAAAATTCATAAGATGGGGCTAGAGAACGTAGCTCGTATTCATAACGAGATGAGGGAAGTTTTAAAAGTCCTCAATTTCCAAGGAACACTTCAAGATTTTTTCAAAGCGGCCCGCGAGGATAAAAAGAATTTTTATCCTAATACCAGTTCCGGGCGGCAAGCTTATCTCAAGGACGCTAAAAACTTTTATTCCGATGTGAGCAAGAAGATCCCCGAGTATTTTCGCTTGCTTCCCAAGGCGAAATTCGAAATTCGCGCGGTCGAAAAATTCCGTGAAAACTCTGCGGGGGTGGCCTTTTACGAAAGTCCTTCGGAGGACGGCTCGCGGCCGGGCGTTTATTACGTCAACTTGAAAAATATGAACAATCTTCCCAAGTACGAGAATGAAGTGGTACTGTATCATGAGGGCGCTCCAGGCCATCACTTCCAAATCGCTTTAGCGCAAGAGCTCAAATCTCTTCCGCAGACTCGCCGCTACGCTCATTACGGGGCCTTTGTTGAAGGATGGGGCCTCTACACGGAGAGATTGGCCAAAGAGATGGGCGCTTACAAGGACCCGATGTCGGAGTTCGGTCGTTTGTCCCTGGAGCTCATGCGCGCTTGCCGCTTAGTGGTCGATACAGGAATTCATTCCAAAAAGTGGACACGTGAAGACGCCATCAAATATCTCAGCGAAAATATGGCCGGATCCTTAGATGACCAGAAGGACGAAATTGAACGCTACATCGTCGTGCCAGGGCAAGCGACAGGGTATATGGTGGGAATGTTGAAAATTTATGAGCTTCGAGAAAGAGCTAAGTCCAAGCTGGGCTCTCGTTTTGATATTCGGGATTTTCACGACACAGTTCTTGGCAACGGAGCTGTGCCGCTGAACGTCCTCGAAGAGCTCGTAGAAAAATACATTCAGACAAAAAAATAGTTTTTTTAAACTCAGGAGAAAAGAATGAAAAGAATGGTTGGTTTTTTAGTTTTAGTTCTAGCGTTGGGGGCCTGCTCATCGAAGCCGAACTCCACGGTCAACAAGGAAGGCCAGATTCCCTTAGAGGATTTTTTTAGAAATCCAGTGGCCAATAACGTTGAAATTTCTCCAGCGGGAGATAAGTTGGCGGCCTTAAAGCCCATGAAGGGACGAATGAACGTCTTTGTCAGACCGACCGAAGGGGAAGAATGGGTGGCCATGACCTCCATGACGGATCGAGATATTTCCTGGATGGCATGGAAGAATAACGACATGATCGTTTTTATGAAGGACTTCGGAGGCGACGAAAACTTCCATCTCTTTTCATTGAATACAAAAACGAAAGAAGTGAAAGAGCTCACACCATTCCCGAAAGTCCGCGTCCAGCCGGTAGACATGCTCGACGAGATTTCCGAGACCGATCTTTTGATCGGGATGAATAAACGCGATCCTCAAGTGTTTGATGTTTACCGCGTCAACACGGCCAATGGGTCTGTGGATCTGGTTCTCGAGAACACGAAGAAGTTTTCAAACTACATCGTCGATAACAAGGGGCAACTGCGCGTGGCCATCGCTAACGATGGGGTGAACAACACCATTTATTACCGCGATACGGAAAAGTCTGAATTTAAAAAAGTCAAAGCTCTCAATTTTAAAGAGACGTTATCGCCGATCTCATTTGATAAAGACAATAAGAACCTTTACGGCGTGTCTAATTTGGGTCGCAACACCGCTGCAGCCGTCCTTTTAAATCCCAAAACGGGCCAAGTTCAAAAAACTCTTTTTCAGAATAAAGACTACGATGTTTCCAGTGTGATCTATTCTCGAAAGAGAAAAGAACTTGTGGCCGCAGTTTATATCGATGCTACTGTTCAAAGACATTTTTTTAGTCCTTACTACAAAGGGATCTATGCGGATCTTATTTCTAAAATTCCAAATCGTGAACTCAGTTTGCCCTCGGCAACGAAAGACGAGGATATCTTCGTTGTGAGTGCCCGCAGCGACCGTACGCTGGGAGAGTATTATCTCTACGATGCAAAGACTAAAAAACTACAGCTACTTCTAAACCGAAGCCCCTGGATCAAAGAAGAGCAGATGGCCGAGATGAAGCCGATCAGTTATAAATCCCGAGACGGTCTCACCATTCATGGCTACTTAACGACTCCCGTGGGGAAAGATCCAAAAAATCTTCCCGTGGTGATTAACCCTCACGGCGGCCCTTGGGCGCGCGATGTTTGGGGTTTTAGCCCTCAAGTTCAGTTCTTAGCGAATCGTGGCTACGCTGTTTTACAAATGAATTTTCGCGGATCCACCGGCTACGGTAAGAAGTTCTGGATGGCCTCTTTTAAAGAGTGGGGCTTAAAGATGCAGGATGATATTACTGATGGCGTAAACTGGATGGTGAAAGAGCAAGTGGCGGATAAGGATCGCGTCTGTATTTATGGAGCGAGTTACGGAGGATACGCTGTTCTTGCAGGTCTTGCGTTCACGCCAGATGTTTACAAATGCGGTATCGATTACGTCGGCGTGTCTAATATCTTTACTTTAATGGAAACGGTTCCGCCATATTGGGTTCCTATGCGTGAAAAACTTTACGAAATGGTGGGGCATCCGGAAAAGGAAAAAGAGTTGGTGAAAAAAGCGTCTCCGCTCTTTAGTGCTGATAAGATAAAGTCTCCATTGTTTGTGGCTCAGGGAGCAAAAGATCCTCGGGTGAAAAAGAGCGAGTCGGATCAAATCGTCGATGCTCTTAAAAAACGCGGCATTGATGTTCCTTATCTCGTGAAAGAGGACGAAGGCCACGGATTCCGTAACGAAGAAAACCGCATGGAATTCATGCGCCAAATGGAGGCTTTCCTCGCGAAGCACATCAATAATGAGGCCGCAGGAACAAAAGCTCCGACGACGCTGAAATAGCTAGTTGTGTTATGGCCATTTAGCCTTGTTTGACGGCGTTGAAAGTGTCAAAACAGGGCGATGGCTCAACCACAATATCTTACTGGATTTGGTAGTTTCTTTTCGACAGAGGCCGTGCCGGGTGCATTGCCTCAAGGTCAAAATAGCCCACAAAATATACCCCATGGTTTGTATGCGGAGCAGTTCAGTGGTTCGTCGTTCACCATGCGGCGTTCGGAAAACCTGAGAAGTTGGCTTTATCGATTGCTGCCTTCGGTGGTGCAAGCTCCCTTTTCCCTTTATCCTCACAAGTATTGGACATCTCAAATTGCGAACCAGGGTCAAACTCCGCCGGATCCTTTGCGCTGGAACCCGATTGAAGTGAAAGGCAAAGTCGACTTTATTGATGGACTTCGCACCATGGTGGCGAACGAAGGCGCCGAGGGGTGCGCGATTCATCACTACTGTTTTACTGAGTCGATGACCGATCGGTTTTTCTATAACGCTGACGCCGAGATGATGATCATTCCTCAAGAAGGTGAACTTTGCGTTCGCACCGAAATGGGAACTCTCATCGTTTCCCCCTTAGAAATCGTCATCCTCCCTCGCGGACTCAAATTTCAAATTCAAGGGCACGGAAGCAGCGGCAGCGATTTGGATGGCCGTGCCGTGCACGGAAACAGCGGCAGCGTTTATAGAGGCTACGTCGGTGAGAATACCGGAGCTCCTCTGCGTTTGCCGGATTTGGGTCCCATCGGCTCAAATGGTCTGGCCAATCCTCGGGATTTCGAATACCCCGTCGCCGATTATGACAAGACATCAAACGACAAATCCAAATTTCAGATGATTTGTAAATTTCAAAATCGTCTGTGGGTGAGCTCGGTCGATCACACGCCATTCAATGTGGTGGCTTGGCACGGGAATTATGCGCCTTACAAATACGACCTTCGTAAATTTAATACCATAGGCACCATCAGCTACGATCATCCCGATCCTTCGATCTTCACCGTGCTCACTTCCCCGACGGCGGTGCCGGGACGGGCGAATTTGGATTTTGTGATCTTCCCTCCGCGGTGGCTCGTGGCCGAGCACACGTTTCGACCGCCGTACTATCATCGCAATGTGATGAATGAGTACATGGGATTAATTCAAGGGGCTTACGACGCCAAAAAAGAGGGTTTTGTTCCCGGTGGATCGAGTCTTCACAACTGCATGACGCCTCATGGGCCTGATGCAGATACTTTTTTAAAAGAACTTTCTCGGGAGGATAAGCCTGTTAAGGTGGATCAGACGATGGCCTTCATGTTCGAAACCTCTCAGGTGTTTCAACTGAGCGAATTCGCTCTGAAGGAGGCTCCCATGGATAAAGAGTATTGGCGGTGTTGGCAGGGCCTTCGAAAGGGAGAAATTAAATAATGGGAAGACTTTGGATCATTAATGGTTGTTTTTTCTGTCTATTGACTGTGGTGTTAGGCGCCTTTGGCGCTCATGCCCTTAAAGAAATCTTGCCTGCGGATTCTTTTAAAATTTACGAAGTGGCCACTCAGTACATGATGATGCACGGATTTGCTTTGATCGCTTTAGGCTTATGGTCTCATTGGGAAAAGTGGGCGTCCTGCTTTTGGTGTGGGATGTGTTTTTCTCTAGGGATCATTCTGTTTTCGGGAAGCCTTTATGGCTACATTTTTACGCAGGCCCGTTGGATGACCTATGCCACACCGGCTGGGGGCTTGCTCTTTATTCTGGGTTGGATTTATTTTATTATTTCGGTGTTTAAAACTAGAAATAAATTTATTTAAAATAGGGGAGGTTTACATGATCAGAGGTTTCGGATTAGTGCTATCCGTCGTACTTTTTGTGAGCACAGCTTTCGCTCAAGTGACGGTCAAAGACAAAATGCAGGAAATTGGTGGTTTGTTTAAGACCATTTCTCAAACGATGGGAGATGCCACTCAAAACGCAGTCAATGCGCAGAATGCTCAGAAGTTGGCAGATGCCTTTGTCGCGACGTCATCATTGGTTCCTCCGTCCATTGCGCAAATGAGCGGTGAAGAGCAGAAAGCGGCCATGGCGGAGTACCAAGATCTTTTGGCCGAAGCGGCTTCGATCTCTCTTGAACTCAAAAAGGCTTTCGAGACGGGAGCGCCAGTTCAACAAATGGTACAGGCCCTTTTAGCCATTCGTAAAGAAGCTCACGCTCAATTCATGCTCTAAAGATTTCGGCAACTCTAGGATTTAGAATTGCCGAATCGAGACTACTTCAACCAAGTGTGTAAAATGCTGTTCGGTGCGAGATACTTTTGAACTTCGCTGTAAGACACGCGCACTGCAAATCCGCAAGGCGTTGCTACATGCGGTGGGCTCAACCGGATGATGACCTTTTTGTCTTTGGCCAATCCTGAAACATACGGCCAGAATTGTTCGATCTGTTCGATGGTCTCTTGTTTGTTCATGC
Source organism: Bdellovibrionales bacterium (assembly GCA_019750295.1). NCBI lineage: Bacteria > Pseudomonadati > Bdellovibrionota > Bdellovibrionia > Bdellovibrionales > Bdellovibrionales bacterium. Next base: position 14,278 of record JAIEOS010000014.1, read on the forward strand.
CTTCGTAGCAAGAAGGTTCCCAGTCTTTATCTGTAAGTTGACCTAAGTTGTTGTACATGATGGCGGCCAATTCTTTTCGGTACTGCTCTTGAGCTTGCCAGTCTTCATTTTCGAAGTCTTGAAGCGGAATTTCTGTGCCCATATCCACCACTTCGCCAGTTTGAGAATTATAAGTCCGATTGTAGAAGCCAAAATTGGGGTGAGCTCCGCCGCAGTCGATGTCGTAAGTCATTTCTAAACCGATGTACTTTTGATTAAGACCCACCACGCGAGTCGTCACATTGTACGAGTATTCGCGCCATTCTTCTTCACCCTCGAAAACAGGACCACAGCTGGATTCTTTAAGGTGAGTGACGATGTCTGCATTAATTTTTTGAAAGGCGGGAACGGAGTTTTCAAAAAACACGGGGTAAGAGATCTCCGCTTGAGATTTGGGTTGGCTAAATTCTTCGGTGACCGTTTTAAATTGATCGGCCGATGCGCTCGCGGCGACAACAAGGGCGCAGAGAAGGGATAAAAAATGTTTCATAAATCTCCTTTAAAGTTTTGGTGTTTCCACCGTTGAGGACTGAGGTAACGAAATCCCGTCTTTTTTGACAAGCGGTTGATGGGGGGCTTGCTGAGAATGCATTTGTTTCTCGAGCGATCGTGGGGGCCGGTGAAAATTGTGCCTGCGTCTGAAATCTGAAATCGATGATCCGTTCTGAGGGCTTTAAGAGCCTAATGAGCCACTTCTGAAAAATTTACAGGGTTAAATCGCGGGAGTTTTGCGATCCGCTGGAATTCAGGGGCGAAATTATGAATTAGAGCGGTAAGAAGTTTGGCGAAACCTTGAGCTTTCTAGGGGACTTATGGTACTTTGCCGCAATGTCACAAAAATCCGTATATCTCGATTACAATGCAACGACTCCTATTCATCCCACTTTAAAAAGTAAAGTGGCCGAGTGGTTAGAGATTTCGGGGAACCCTAGTTCCGTCCATTCTCATGGTCGCGAAGCTAAAAAGCTTTTGCGTGAAACTCGTCAAACGGTGGCTCAAGCGATTGGCGCGCATCCGATGGAAATTATTTTTACAAGCGGCGGGAGCGAAGGGAATAACACCGCGATCCGTGGATTGTTAAAAACTCCTATGGCGCAAGCTCGCCGGGAGATTATTGTGTCCCCAGTGGAGCATCCGAGTGTGAGTGAAACTATGGAGTTTGCGCGCGAGCAGGGCTTTGTGATCCGCACTTTACAAATCAACTCTCAGGGCGAAATCGATTTTGATCATTATAAAACGTTGCTCTCCGAAAAAACTTTGTTGGTCAGTGTGATGCTCGCCAATAATGAGACCGGTCATATCTTCCCCTTAAAACAAATTTCTGAACTCGCTAAGGGAGTGGGCGCCATCGTTCATACGGACGCCGTGCAGGCTCTCGGTCGTATCCCGGTGAACTTGCAAGAGTTGGGCGTCGATATCGCGACGTTTTCTGGTCACAAGCTTTATGCCTTAAAAGGGATTGGCATTTTGTTCTGCCGTCGCGGAATTGTGCTTCCCACTTTAATGAGTGGTGGCGGGCAAGAACGCGGTCGTCGCGCGGGCACCGAAAATACGTTGGCCATTGCTTCGCTCGGCCATATGGTGCAGGTGCTTCAAAATACAGATCTTTCTCCCATCGAAAAAATGCGAAACGAATTCGAAGCGCGAGTGATTCGGGAAGTGCCGGGTGTTCGTGTTGTTGGAGCGGCCGGAAAACGCATGGGCAATACTTCGAACCTCATCGTAGAAGGTATTCCCGGTGAATCTTTACTGATGAGTTTAGATCTCAAAGGTTTTTCGATCAGTACAGGGTCTGCGTGCAGCTCTGGAAAATCAAAACCCAGCCCGGTTCTCACAGCGATGGGTTATAGCGAGAGCGATGCGCAATCTTCGATCCGTGTGAGTTTAGGTTTAATGACCACCCCCTATGATATGGAAAATTTTGTCGAAGCCCTCAAGTCGGCGGCGTCCCACTTGCGTTCATTAACTCCCGGCGGAATGATTCGAGAGGCTGCGTCTGATGCTTAAAAATTTGCTGAATAAAAAACCTCGTGTCCTCGTAGCTATGAGTGGTGGAGTGGATAGCTCGGCGGCCGCGGCTCTTCTCGTTGAGCAAGGTTATGATGTTGTCGGCGCGACCATGCAAGTGTGGGATTATTCTTCGTGCAATATCGAAGAGGGCCTCGGCACGTGTTGCTCCACGAGCGATGTGGACGACGCACGAAGTGTCGCCGACACTCTAGGTATTCCTTTTTATGTGATCAACTGCGAGGAAGAATTTAAAGCGAAGGTGATCGACCCCTTCGTGACGGAATATATGGCCGGACGCACACCACTTCCTTGTGTCAACTGTAACACCTATCTTAAGTTTGATTATCTGATCCGAAAAATGAAAGAGCTCGAGTGCGACTACTTGGCGACCGGTCACTATGCACGAATCGAGAACGACGCGGCGGGAACTCCCGCTATTGTCACGAGCACCGACGATTGGAAAGATCAGACGTACTTCTTGTTTACAGTGCCAAAAGAGATCGTCGGGAAATTGTTATTCCCCATCGGGCATCTCAAAAAACCGGATGTTCGAAAATACGCCGAAGAGAAAAACCTTGTTGTGGCTCGAAAGAAAGACTCTACAGGAATCTGCTTTGTCGGGAACCAAGGCTACGAAAATTTCATCAAAGAGCATTACTCACACATGACCTCGAAGACGGGAGTCGTGCGCCTTTATCCCAGTGGTGAAGTGATGGCGGAGCACCAAGGCATTCATTTGTTCACTTACGGTCAGCGTAAAGCCTTGGGATTCTCTTACCCACTTCCGCTCTATGTACGAAGCATTGATGGGGAATCCGGTGATGTGTGGGTGAGTGAAGAAAAAGATTTATTTAAAAATCAGATGATCATTGATCGTTGTCAGTGGCATCTGGATCCCGAACCGGGAAAACCGTTGCGGGTTAAGATTCGCTATGCTCACAAAGGTGGGTTAGCTCAACTCACTCCGATTCTAGGAAGTGATCAGTGGATGGTGGAGTTTTCCGAGCCACAAAGAGCCATCACTCCGGGACAAGCGGCGGTGATTTATGACGGTGACCGATTGGTTGGCGGCGGTTGGATCCTATGAGTTCTTCTGTTTCGTTTGAAGTGAAAACTTTTGGCTGCAAGGTCAACACCTATGATACGGGGTTGATGCAGAAGCGTTTACTCGAAGCGAAGACGGATGTTCAATTTAAAGTCGAAATGGTTTCCGGAGAGCGCCAGGTTTTTATTATCAATTCCTGTGCGGTGACTCAAGAGGCGACCAAAGAGGCTCTTCGAGAGGCGAGGTCCTTGCGCGCAAAAAACCCGGAGAGCTTGATCGTGATGGCCGGTTGTGCGGCCCAGGTCGACGGCGCGATTCTCGACGAGGTCAAGGAGTTCGACGTCGTCATTGCGAACTCTCACAAAGCCGAGCTCCCGGAGATCATTGCGAGTCATCTCAATGGCGCGGGTGAGCAAAAGATCTATCGCTCCAATATTTTCCGTAAAGACGATCTCGGAGTGGGCGGGGGATTTGAGCTTCAACACACGCGCTCTTTCTTAAAAATTCAAGATGGGTGCAATAGCTTCTGCACCTTCTGTGTGATTCCCTATGCTCGAGGCAAAAGCCGCAGTCTCGAAGTGAACGAGCTCGTTCATAGTATTCAACGCTTAACCGATGAGGGCGTTCACGAAGTGGTCCTGACCGGTGTGCATATCGGTGACTACGAAGGGGCTAATGGCGAAACTCTGGAAGATTTGATCAGTGCGGTTCTAGATCGAACGACGGTTCCTCGCATTCGCTTAGGAAGTCTTGAACCCATTGAGCTCACCGATCGATTAATGAGCCTTTACGCAAACCCCCGACTCTGCGCTCACTTTCATATGAGTATTCAAAGCGCGCACACACGAGTTCTTAAAGATATGAAACGTAAATATACGTCCGCCGACGTGGAAGTGGCTCTGCGAAAAATAAAAACGCAGTTGCCCGAGGCCTTTGTAGGAATGGATGTGATCACGGGATTTCCCGGAGAGAGCGATCAGGACTTTCAGGAAACCTATGATCGATTAAGCGCGCTTCCTTGGACGCGCATTCATGTTTTCCCGTATAGCGAACGATCGGGCACACGCGCACCGTTGCTTGAGTCTTCGGTGCCTTTGGAAAAACGACGGGAGCGAGCCCAGCGACTTCGCGAGCTCAGTCGCGAGCGCTATTCCGTCAATGCCCTCGAGCAGGTGGGTGCCGTGCGCTCGGCCCTTATTTTAAAAGATAAATTTGGCGTGCAGGGCCTCACTCGCGAATACTGGCCCGTTCATCTTAAAAATACAGTGGAGTCTGATCTCGATCTCGTGGGCCAAGAGGTCGCGGTTAAAATTACCGGCTTCGATACGGGCCGTCGGTTTGAGGGAAGTTTATTCGGGGAGGTTTTACGTGATTCTCCTCAGTAAACTTCAAGCCTACATTAACTATGATGCCAAAGATCCGACGTTCTTAAGAACGGCGCTGACTCATAAAAGTTACATCAAGTCGAAGTCGGCGGATCCGGAGTGCCGCGAGCACAACGAAAAGCTCGAGTTTATCGGGGATGCCGTTTTAGATTTGATCGTGGCGGATCGTCTCTACAAAATGTTCCCCTTAGATAACGAGGGAAATCTTTCTCGAAAACGAGCCAGCGTCGTTAACGAAGAAAGTCTTTATAATTTAGCAATGATTTTAAAAATTGATGAATGTCTTCTTTTAGGAGAAGGGGAGGAGATGCAAGGTTTGCGCTACAATAAGCGGATTCTCGCATCGGCTCTCGAAGCCATCATCGGGGCGATTTATCTCGATCGCGGTTACGATTCTGTGCACAGTTGGCTGAGTGAAGTGTTCCAAAATTATATGAACGAGCAATTCACTGAGCACGATTTTGCAAAAGATTTTAAAACCCGCTTTCAGGAGCTCGCCCAAGAAAAATGGAAAGTCACTCCTACATACGATGTGCGTGATGTGGGTGGTCCCGACCATCAAAAGAGATTCTTTGCGCAAGTGCGCGTAAAGAACGATGTGATGGGCGAAGGATTTGGTGAAAGTAAAAAATCAGCAGCTCAGATGGCCGCCTCGGCGGCCCTTGAGAGCGCGCAACAATTTGCGCAGCAAAGGACTTAAAGATTATGGCGTTTAAAGCGGGATACGTGGGTTTGTTCGGAATGCCCAATGTCGGTAAGAGCAGTTTTTTTAATTACCTCGTCGGAGAAAACTTGTCGATTGTGAGCGCAAAGCCACAAACCACCAGGACTCGACGTACGGGAATCATCGCTCTCGATACAGATCAAGGAAAAGGGCAGGCGTTGATTGTCGATGCTCCAGGTTTTTTGAACGAGAAGCGCGTCGATAAAAAGAATAAGTTAATGAGCTTTATTGCCGACGAGGCCTTAGCGGTGGCGAGCGATGTCGAAGCGTTTCTGCTCCTTATCGAAATCAACGAGATTCCAAAGGATGAGGTTAAGACCTTTCTCGAATTTCTCAAAAAGAAAAAGCGCCCATTAGGTGTTGTGATCACCAAGTCCGATCTTAAGGCCGAGCAAAAAGTTTTAGAGTTTATCGAAGAATTGAAAGCCGAAAATATTCCATCGTTTTTTGTGTCGGTGAAGGGAGTCAAAGGGCCCGACTGGAATCGCATGATGAGTTTTATTCACGAGGCGCTCCCTGAGTCCCCAGGGCCTCTCTACGACGAGGAGCAGTACACTACGGATACGCTCAGAGATATCGCCGCCGAAATGATCCGCGAGCAATGCTTTCTTCGATTAGAAAAAGAGATTCCCTATGGAATCGGTGTTCGCATTGACTCTTTTAAAGAAGATTTAAAAGTTCCACGCATCGAAGCCAGCATTATTGTTGAGAAGAGCAATCACAAGGCGATTGTGATCGGGAAAGGCGGAGCGATGCTTAAAGAGATCGGCAGCGAAGCTCGTAAAAGAATCGAAAAAATCTACGGCCAAAAAATATTTTTATCTCTGCATGTGACGCCGAAGGAACAGTGGACCACAAAAGAGCGCATGGTGAAAGAACTAGGTTATGATAGAAAATCTTGATGGTATTGGATCCACGACGGCGGGACAGAATTTAACTTCGGTGGCCATTATCGGTCGCCCCAACGTCGGAAAGTCGACGCTGTTTAACATCCTGACGGATTCTCGAAAATCGGTGGTCAAAGATCAACCGGGTGTGACTCGCGATTTGATTTCGGAAGAGGCCGAGCTTTGGGGCAAAAGTTTCGAAGTGATCGACACCGGAGGCTTGACGGAGTCCGACGACATCATCTCCCAACTGATTCTCGAACAGGTTGTTGGGTTTTTAAAATCGGTCGACATGCTCATTTGCGTGATGGACGGTCGCGCTGGTCTTTGTCCCGAAGATCGCGATATCATCCGAATTGCCAAAGAGGCCGGAAAGCCGTTTGTGATTCTGGTCAATAAGGTCGATAAAGTCTCAGAGCTCGACATCGCGGGCTCTGAATTTTACGAGTTTGGCGCCGAAGTATTTACGTGTTCGCTCGAGCGACGAATTGGTCTCGACCCTCTCTTGCAATGGCTTCATGATAGCGTGACCTCTCTCACGGGCGAAACTTACGAGGACTTTACGCTTTCCATCGTCGGTAAGCCCAATGTGGGAAAGAGCTCTCTGTTTAATCAACTTTTAGGCAAAGATCGCATGTTGGTTTCCGACATCGCTGGCACCACCGTGGATTCGGTGGACGTGCGCTTTAAGTATGACGATCGCCAGTACACCATTATCGATACGGCAGGTCTGCGTCGATCCTCTCGCCGCGAGGACGATATCGAGATTATCGCCGCGTTTAAAACCCAAAAGGCGATCAAGAAGGCTGAGTTAGTTCTCCTGGTGATTGATGGGACCATTGGGCCCACAGATCAAGATGCAAAGATCTTAGAGGCGATTGTCGACGCTCATAAAGGGGTCATCGTTGTTGTGAACAAGTCTGACTTGGGTGACGAGATGGACGAGTACCGCAAAACGGTGCGGGCCCAAGTGGCCAATGTGTTTCACTTTTATAACGATGTCCCAGTGACCTTTATTAGCGCTAAGACGGGTCGAGGTATTAAAGATCTATTCCAGTTGGTCGAAAAAATTCGCGAGAAGTTGTACATGAAGATACCGACAGGTGAGCTCAATGATTTCTTTATGGAAACCATTCGACTGGCTCCCGCGCCGGTCTTTGGAGTCAAGAACGTTAAGTTCTATTACCTGACTCAAACACGGCAATTTCCACCCAGCTTTATTGCATTTGCGAATTTTCCCGACGGAGTGGATAACTCCTACCGACGCTTTTTGATCAAACATATGAAGGCGCGCTGGGGCTTAGAAGGGATTCCAATTCGTATTTTCGTGATGAAGAGCCGGAGATCTTAGTGGAAGATAAGTCGTCAGATAAATTCGGCCAAAGAAGCCGCGGATGGAGAACGTCCCTTGGCTTTTACCTTGCGGTTCTCTGCTCGTCGTTTGGTTTAATGAATATCTGGCGTTTCCCCTACGTGACCATCGAAAACGGGGGTGGGGCCTTTGTTTATTTGTATTTCTTTTTAGCGGCGCTCATCGGTAGTGCGTTTGTCATGTCCGAACTCCTCATTGGGAAAATCGCTCAAAGGGGAGTCTGGGTGTCCGTCGAGAAGTGGTATCGTGAAAAGGCGACGCTTTCGCCTCATATGAATCTCCTCCAAAGAGCATTTTTCAAGACTCTTCGCCACGCCGGTGATGGAGCGATGATCGCCACTTTTTTGGTGATGGCTTATTACTCGGTGATTAGTGGTTGGGTTTTGAGTTTTGTCGTCCAATATGGAATTACCGCAACAAAAAACGATACCTTTGATCTCGAAAATAATTTGTGGCTTCAATTGGGCTTCGCCGCACTTCACCTGGTGATTTGCTATAGTTACGTGAAACGAGGATTACGCCGCGGCATCGAACGCATGGCTTACATTGTCACTCCTATTTTTACGACCTTACTGATCGTGCTTTGTGTGCAAGCTTTAGATCTTCCGCAGTCGGAAAAAGCCCTGCGCTTTTTACTCTATCCGGATTTTACAAAGATCAATTTATCCTCTCTGAATCAGGCGATCGGTCACATGGTATTGAGTCTTGGGTTAGGCTTAGGGACGATGACCACCTTTGGAAGTTACTTTCAGCCGCAGAGGGATATTACGTCGTCGGGTCCAAAAGTGGTGATGTTCTCGATGGTGGCGTCGCTCATATCGGTTTTGATCATTTGCCCGATGGTGCTCGGTGCAACGTTTGCGGTTTTTGGTCCGAGGCTCTTGTTCCAAACTTTACCCCAGTTTATTTTGTCGTTTCCTGAGGGAAAATTCTTTCTTCTCACATTTTACGGGACGCTTTATATTTCGTCATTAGTAGCGAGCACAAGCGTTTTAGAGTCGCTTGTCGCCAACATTTCGGACCGTTGGCACTGGAAGCGCAGTAGTTCTCTGGTGATGTCGTGCGCGATCGTCCTTGGACTTTGTGTGTTTCCGATCGCCAGCACGACGTGGTGGCGGCATTACCGCTGGATGGGTGGAGTGAGTCTTTTGCAAACCATGGATGGAATCTTGGTGAACTACCTTCTTCCCATTTTAGCTCTCGGTTTATCTTTAGTTGCTATCTTTTTAGTTCCGAGCAAACTGGTTCAACGCGAGTTTGTCTCTCGCGATATTGATCACACCAGTGAGAACCTGTTTCCCATTTGGCGCACCATTATTCTATGGGTGGCACCGGTGCTGGTGATTTTATCTTTCATCCTTCGATTATTGGCCGAATTCTATTAGAAGTTCACGCCGAGAGAGAGTAGTGCCGACACAAAGTCCCCCTGTGGAAGAATACCTGTGTCGATGGACCCATTGGTTCCCGTTTTGAGAGACTCGTTCTCATCAGGGAAATTAATGTAATGATACATCGCTTGAATTCCTAAATACATTTTGTTTCTAGAAAATGGAATCTCCAAGCCAAATCCCATTTCCACCCCGGTGGGATTGGATTTCACTAAGATATCCTCGCCGGTGACCGTGATGGTGCGGTAATTCACGCTAAAACCACCGATGAGATAAGGATTCAAATCCGCAAATCCCCGTGTGATATTAGCAGTGTTAAAATAATACTTATAGTGAACAGCTACAGAGGATAAGTTAACGTTTCCATTGTACCCATCGTAACCGCCGGGATCTTCCTTCGGGTCGAGAGTAAATTTGTGACTACTACTGATGTAACTCACTTGGATCGCTGAACGAATATCAAAAAAGTAGGCGGCGTAAAGTCCGAAGGCCACCGAAGGCGTGTAGAGTTTCCCTAACTCTTGCGTCCACATTCTTCCGCCCAAAAGAAGGGCAAGATTAAAAAAACGACCGTTTTTAAAGAAGAAGATATCGGCCTCTTCGTCGGCGGAGGCTTCGAATTCGCTAAAATCCGCAAAGGGATCAAATGAGTCCTCTTCGGCGCTGACGCTCGCGTCGTCTTGGGTCCAGCCCTTCATCGGTGCAGCGATACCGAGGGACACCATCAGAGCCAAAGCTACGAATTTTTTGATAGAAATCATCATCCTCATCTTAACAACATCCTTCTTAAGTCTTCTAGCCGGAGTTGGTCATATCTCCAAAACCCGACCTTAGTCCTATCGGCGACTCGTTCTGGGAACTTAATGGCTCCGGCTCCTAAGTATTTGGCTTTTGAGCGGCGGACGCTTTTACCGCTCAAACAGGCCGCAGGAAGCGGAACTCGGGTAAAAGCGTCCGCCGCTCAAAAGCCAAATATTTAGGAGGAATCCATACGGTTTTTCGTAGCCTCAATTTATTGAGAGGGTGGGTGTTTTTTGGGCGGGGGCGAGGGGGATTGTTCGGTGCGTTGGGGGTGGGGGTGAGGTGATTTTTTCTTGGGTTTTTATGGCCATTATTCGGGTTTTGAATTAAGGTTGGAGGCCTCTCAAAATTTGTTGAAAATGTGTCTTAAATTTGGAGGTTTTCGTGGACTACAAATCGGCCGGTGTCGACATCGATAAAGGTGATGAGCTTGTGGATTGGATCCAGGAATCTTCAGGCAAGGGTCCTCACGAGGACAAGATGATCTCCGGGGTCGGTGGCTTTGCCTCGATCATGAAATTTGATTTTCCCGAAATGAAAGAACCCTGTTTAGTCAGCTCCACTGATGGCGTGGGCACTAAGTTAAAAGTAGCCGTCCACTTCGAAAGTTACGAAGGCATCGGGCAAGATCTCGTCGCCATGTGCGTAAATGATCTGGCCTGTTGTGGAGCAAAGCCGCTGTTTTTTCTGGATTACTATGCCACGGGAAAATTAGAACTCTCTCAAGCCAAACCTTTTTTGACGGGTGTTCGCAAAGCTTGTGACATCGTCGGAGCTCAACTTGTTGGCGGTGAAACGGCGGAGATGCCTGGCGTTTACCAAAATCGCGATTTCGATTGCGCCGGGTTTTCGGTGGGTGTGGTCGACCGAAAAGACATTTTGGGATCGCACAAAGTTCAAGAAGGCGATGTGGTCATCGGAATCTCAAGTTCGGGATTTCACAGTAACGGGTTTTCTCTTTTGCGAAAAGTTTTTGCTGAGGACATGGAGCGCTGGAAGAAGGAGTTACTTATACCGACCGCTCTTTATACTCCGCTCGTCGCCAAATTGATCCCTCTTGGAATTCATGCCTTGGCCAACATCACTGGCAGTGGAATGGAAAACATTCCTCGAGCTTTTCCCAAGGGACTTTCATTAAAGCTTAAAGATTGGACGTGGCCTGAACCCTTTATGGAAGTGCAGCGCCGGACGAAGTTAAGTAAAAAGGGCATGCTGCAAACGTTGAACTGTGGGATCGGGATGGTGGCCATTCTCCCCGCAGAGAAACGCAAAGATGTGGAAGCCCAAATTCAAGCGATGAATTTTAAAACTTATGATCTCGGTTTTTTAGAAAAAGGTGAGGAACCTTTAATTTATCCAGGAGAGTGATTTGACAACACGGGCATCGACCCCAAATCCTGCCCGTTGGGCGATCTTTGTTTCGGGACAAGGTTCTAATGCCGCCGAACTCATCGATGCGCGCGACGAACACGAAATCGCATTGATGGTTTCATCGAAAGCTCTCGCTCCCGCTCTTCTTCGCGCTCGCCGCGCCGGAATCGAAACTGTGATCATCGGAGCCAGGGTGAATTGGTCAGAGCTTCTTCAAATTCTCGAGCAAAAAAGAATCACCCATATTTTCCTTGCCGGCTTTATGAAGGTGATTCCTGTGGAGTTTTTAGAAAAGTGGAAAGGCCTGATCGTTAACATTCATCCGAGTCTTCTCCCTGAATATCCCGGGATGCAGAGTATATCCCGAGCTTACATGGATCAAAAGCCCGTGGGTGTGACAACTCATCATGTGACCTCCGAGGTGGATGGGGGCGAGATTATTCTTCAGTCTCCGGTGATGACGATGGCCGAGCAAATGCAATTAACTTTAGACGAAGTTCAGTTTCGAACGCACCTACGGGAGCACGAATTGGTGCAAATGACGATGGAGAAGTTAGGATGAAGCGGGATTTGATCGTTTTGACCGCCCACGGGCGAGGACAATGGCTGTGCGCTCAACTAGAGAAAACAGAATATAACTTTCAGGTGATTGATGTGAGCGCGAAGCTCGGTGATCGAACCGTCGAGGACCGATTAGGTCCCTTCGGATATTTTAAAGATCCCATGTTCGACATGAGCGATGAAAAGTGGCTTCACAGTCGGAGCGAAAAGCAAGAGCAGGGCTTTGCCATTTGGACGGATCAGGGTCTATTTGAATCGCACGGAATGTTGGCCAAGCATCAATGGGATCAGATGTCGATGCCGGTGCTTCAAGAGATGTTGACGTCACTCATGAGTGTGATCGACGATCCGTGCTTACCGCCGCTGATCACCGAAACCCGTTTACAATCTGCTTATTACGTTCCGACGATTGATGAAGATCCTTCAGAAAAAACGATCCTCATCGACGTCGACGAAGTGATCGAGTTTTCTGTTAACGGCCATATTAAAACGTTTACTTTTAGCGATCGGATTGAGGAGGCCGGGGTTCTTGCGAATTTTTTGACCTCCGCCGAGATCACTCATTTGTTCCCTTTTACGAGTAGTGATCTCCTCTTTGCCGAGCCGCTCGAAGCGAAAGCGGCCTGGCTGCGATCGACCGTCAAAGTCGACTCTCTGTTGAATTTGAGCGAAATCCCCCTCCAGACCTTGTTTATTCGCAATACGAGTCATCCATGGATCGAGGACAATGCTTGGGTTCTTAAGCGCCATGGGGGAGAGGGTGTCTTCTCCGTTTGGGTGAAGACCTGGTATAGCGTCTCCCGTGATCTTAGAGATCTGCAGTGGTTAGGAAACTCCGTGTGCGCCGCCCTCGAAGAATATTTTCCACACTCCAAGGTTACCATGACAGAGCCACTGTTTAATGATACGACGGCGCACAAGCCCCCGATGTACCCGATTTTCGACCGCGACGAGTGGGAACTTCAAAAGAAGTTCGTGGAGACCGGAGTGATTTTTGGTGGGCCTGAGAAGTGGCGGTCGTACTCCCTTCACGATCGTTTCGAACATGAGAAAAATGTTCTGGATCTCGTGAAAGGGGAACTGGGCGAAAGCAACGGTGGCGAACTCGCCCATCGCTTATAGGCAGAAACGGCGGCAGCGATTTGGCTTGCTGCCGGAATTGGGAGCGCACACGTGATTAAGAGATATACGCGAAAAGAAATGGGTGATCTTTGGACGGCAGAAGCTCGTTTTGAAAACATGCTTCAGGTCGAAAAAATGGTGGCGCAAGTCCAAGGTGAAATGGGCCTGATCCCCAAAGAGGCGGCCAAGGCCATCGTGGAGCGCGGAAGTTTTAATGTCGATCGTATTTTAGAAATCGAACAAACCACTCGTCACGATGTCATCGCTTTTGTATCCAACGTCGCAGAGACCATCGGACCTGAAGGACGTTATGTTCATTTCGGTTTGACCAGTTCGGATGTGCTCGACACCGCCCTTTCTTTACAGATCGTTAAAGCTTTTGAAGTTCTCGAAAAATCCTTGGGGCGTTTACTCCAGTCTCTTAAAAAGAAAATGATGGCCACGCAAGATTACATGTGTGCCGGTCGCACTCACGGGATGCACGCGGAGCCGACCACGATGGGTTATAAGCTCGCGGGCTTTGCCGCCGAGTTTGTTCGGCACCGCGATCGATTACAACAGGCCCGAAAGCAAATCGGTGTTGGAAAAATGAGTGGAGCCGTAGGCACTTACTCATTTCTTTCTCGAGAATTTGAAAGCGCCGCGTGCCGAGCGCTAAATTTGATCCCAGAAACTCTCGCCACCCAGGTGATTCCTCGAGATCGTCACGCCGAAGTGATGACCGCCTTGGCTTTGTTGGGCGGAGGCATCGAACGTTTAGCCATTGAGATCCGTCACATGCAGCGCACAGAGATGGGCGAAGCTTACGAGGGATTTGCTGCCGGACAAAAAGGGTCGAGTGCTATGCCTCACAAAAAGAATCCGATCGGGGCCGAGAATTTAACAGGTGCTGCGAGATTGCTACGCTCTTATGCGATGGCCGCTTTAGAAAACATCGCCCTTTGGCACGAGCGAGACATTTCGCACTCGTCGGTGGAGCGCGTGGCGTTTCCCGATGCTTTTATTCTCGCGGACTATGCCTGTGATCGAATGGCGAACATCATTGATCAGCTAGAGATCAACCAAGAGCAACTTTTAAAGAACATGGATATTTCGCAAGGGCAGTTATTTAGCTCCCATGTTTTACTCCACTTGGTGGATCAAGGGCTGTCTCGCGAAGACGCCTACGTGATTGTTCAACGATTGAGTCATGGCTTAATGCCAGGACAGCACCTTAAAAACGCGATCCTCGAAGATGGCGAAGCCAAAAAGCACTTTACGACAAGCGATGTGGCGTCGATCTTCTCTGGCGAAAGACATTTAAAAAATACCAAAGCGATTATTCAAAAAATTGGGGAGACGATATGAACTGGCAAAAAGCCGAACAGCTCTACGAAGGCAAAGCGAAAACAATTTTTGCGGTCCTTGGGGAGCCGAAACTTTTATTCCACGAGTTTAAAAATCAACTGACGGCATTTAATGCCCTCAAAAAAGCCGATCTCGAAGGCAAGGGCGAGCTCAATTGCCTGATGACCACGGCCATCTATAAGTTTTTAGAAAAGCGCGGAGTGATCACTCACTACGTGGGCTCTCCTTCATCAACTTCCTTAGTGACAAAGAAGCTGACCATGATTCCTTTGGAAGTGGTCGTGCGGAATGTGATGGCGGGATCCACAGCTAAAAAGTTCGGGATCGAAGAGGGAGTTTCTCTCGAAGCGCCCTTAGTCGAATTTTATTTTAAAAAGGACGAGCTCAATGATCCTTTTGTCAGTGATGATCAGGCGTTGTTTTTAAAAGCGGTGTCTTCGCAAAAAGATCTCGACACCTTAAAGACTTTGGCACTGACGGTGAATAAAAACTTAAGTGAGTTCTTTGCCAAATGCGGAATTCGTCTCATCGACTTCAAACTCGAATTTGGTAAAGACGCCGACGGAAAAATTATTCTTGGGGATGAAATCTCTCCCGACAGCTGCCGTCTTTGGGACAGCGAGACTCAAGAGAAGTTGGATAAAGATCGCTTCCGGCGCGATCTCGGGCTTGTGAAAGAAAAATATCAAGAAGTTTGGTCTAGAATTCAAAAGAATTGGAGCGAGTATGTCTAAATATAAAATGGGAATCCGAATCATGCCCCGCACCGAGGTCTTAGACACTCAGGGGCGCGCCGTGCAAATGACCGTCTCGAACATCGGCTACAGCGTGAGCGAGTGCCGCGTCGGTCGCTACGTGATGTTAGAGCTGGAGGCGAAAACTCCGGCCGAGGCAGAATCTCAAGCTAAAAAGATTTCCGAAGATGTTTTATGCAATATGCTCATTGAAACTTACAAGATTGATTCGGTTGAGGGGCGTCCATGAGTTTAAGAGTTGGAGTTCTTCGCTTTCCGGGGACCAACTGCGATTGGGACATCTGGAATGCGGTGGAGCAAAAAGGACATATGCCCAGCTGGCTCTGGCACGCGGATCGCTTCGAAGCGAAAGACTTCGATGCTTTTATTCTTCCCGGTGGTTTTAGTTATGGAGATTATTTGCGCTCCGGAGCGCTTGCGGCTCATGCCCCAGCGATGTCTTCCTTAAAAGAAGCTGCCCAAAGAGGCGCACCTATTTTTGGAATCTGTAATGGATTTCAGATTTTGTGCGAGGCGGGACTTTTGCCCGGAGCTCTTTTGAGAAACGAAGGGCGACGCTTTATCGATCAGCAGGTGGAGTTACGAATGGTCACTCCGCACTCGCTGTTTGGTAAAAGTCTTAAGCGTGATCAAGTTTTAAAAATGCCGATTGCCCATGCCGATGGTCGGTTTTATGCGTCGGAGGATGAGCTCAAGCGCATCGTTGATAATGAACAAGTGTTTTGTGTCTATAGCAGTAACCCCAATGGATCTGCACAGAGTATTGCCGGTGTGATGAATGCGAGCCGTAATGTGGTGGGAATGATGCCTCATCCGGAGCGGGCCATGAATGAGTGGATGGGGAGCAAAGACGGGTACGAATTTTTTTAGTGCCCGGGAATGGAATTATGAATTTGTTTTGTAAGTTCTTTTTGAAAGCAGCTCTTCGGGACGCGGGCTCCTTGCCCTCGCCCGTTTTTCCGACAGGAAGTCGGAAATCGCTTCACGCTAACGGGAGGTCCCTCCGAGCTTCTTTCAAAAAGAACTTACAAAACAAATTCATAATTCCGTTTCGTGGGATCTGTGAAAGTTCTGGGTTGCTGGGAGCTCGAGGGAGTTCGGGTTTGGTTGGAATTAATTTTCATTTATTTTTAGGAGTGTCAGATGTTGTCTGATGGTGAGTTGACGGCGAAGTTGAAACTTTATCGTTTGAATAACGAGGAGTATGCGAAGATTAAATCTTTGCTGGGGCGAGAGCCTCAGGGTGTGGAGTGGGCCTTGTTTTCTGCCCTTTGGAGTGAGCATTGTAGTTATAAGAGCTCTAAGGTTCATTTGAAGAAGCTTTTTGGAACTTCTCCCCGGGTGCTTCAGAGCTTTGGTGAAAACGCTGGGGTGGTGGATCTGGATGAGGGCGAGAAAGTGGCCTTTAAGATGGAGAGCCACAATCATCCGAGTTTTATTGAGCCTTACCAGGGGGCTGCGACCGGCGTGGGTGGGATTTTGCGTGATATTTTTACAATGGGTGCAAGACCTATCGCTCTGGCGAACTACCTTTGCTTTGGTGATCCTAAGGCTGCGCGCATGACGACATTGGTGGATGGAGTGGTTCGTGGGATTGGTGGCTACGGGAATTGCGTGGGTGTACCTACGATTACCGGGCAGACGCATTTTCACGAAAGTTATAACGAGAACATTTTAGTGAACGCCATGGCCGTCGGTTACTTCGGTAAAAATGATCCCATTTGTTTATCGCAGGCTAAGGGCGTTGGTAACTACGTCGTTTATGTTGGCGCAAAGACGGGTCGCGATGGAATCCATGGCGCCAGTATGGCTAGCGAATCCTTTGATGATGATTCGGCGTCGAAGCGTCCTACCGTGCAGATCGGTGATCCGTTCTTCGAAAAACTTTTGATCGAGGCGTGCCTCGAGGTGATGAAGCAAGATCTCGTCGTTGCCATTCAAGATATGGGTGCGGCGGGACTGACCAGTTCCACCTTCGAAATGGCAGAGAAGGGCGGCGTCGGTATCGAAATGAATTTGGACCAAGTTCCATTGCGCGATTCCACCATGTCTCCGGAAGACATTATGCTTTCGGAAAGCCAAGAGCGTATGCTTTTAATTTGCGAGCCGCAGAAAATTAAGCCCCTTCAGGACGTGTTTGCACGCTGGGGCTTAGACGCCTGTATCATCGGAACGGTGACCGAAGGGTCTAACGTTCGCTTGCGCTGGCACGGAGAGACTCTCACCGACATCGATCCAAAACTCATTGTCGGCGAGGCGCCTCAGTATCAACGTCCTTACGAAAAACTTCCTCGCGAGTTTTCGACCAAGAAAGCTCCGGTTTCTTTCGGGAACACCAAAGACACATTTAAAAAAGTCATGTCGACCATTCACTCGGGAGCGCGCGAATGGATTTATAAACAATACGATCAACGTGTCGGTGCGAGCACCGCGCGCGATTGCTCCGATCCTGTGGGGGTGGTGCAGCTCAAAGAATCAAAACGCGCCTTAGCTGTCACTTTAGGTTGTCGCCCGCACGTGATGCGCCAAGATCCGTTCTGGGGTGGTGTGGACAGTGTGGCTCATCCTTCGCTGCAAATGGCGATCATGGGCTTTGAGCCTTTGGCGGTCACAGATTGCTTAAACTTCGGGAATCCCGAAAAAGTCGAAACCATGAGCCAGTTTGTGGCGTCTCTCGACGGCATGAACCAAATGTGTCGATGCCTCGTCACTCCGATCATCAGTGGTAACGTGAGCTTCTATAACGAAACTAAAAATAAAAACGTCTCTCCCACTCCGAGCACGGGGATTGTTGGTCTAAGACCGTCCATGGAAAATATTCCGCAGAGTTATTTTAACGATCGCTGTTATGTGTATACAATCAACTGGAGCGAAGGGTGGACTTCTGGAATGATGAGCGAAATCAACCGCGCACCCTATGATGGATATCTTCCCGAGGGGATCGAAGGCTTCGATCAGTTTATTAAAATGTCCACGGCGTTAGGTCGCACGAACTTGATCGAAAGCGCGCGAGTGGTGGGTAAGTTTGGTCTGATGTACGCTCTCACTCGAATGTCCCTGAAGGGCATCGGAGCTAAGATCGAATGCGATCAAGACTTCTTTGTAGAGCCGATGTACCAGGTGGTGGTCACCACCCGATTCCCGCAGCGTTTAGAAGAGTTTTTTGCAAAGAACTCCTTTACGAATTTTAAGAAAATCGGAACCACTCAAAAAGATCGTCTCGAGTGGAAAGACATCAACATGACGACAGAAGACTTAAAGCAGCAGTATCTTAAATCCTGGGAGGATCATTTTGCAGTCTTGGCGTGAAGAATGTGCCGTCTTTGGAATTTGGAATCATCCGGAAGCGAGCCGCTTGTCGTATCTCGGTCTCTATGCGCTTCAGCATCGCGGCCAAGAGGCTTCGGGGATTTTAAGTCTTCATGAAAAGCTGCATATTGAACATAAAGGCTTCGGTCTTGTGGCCGATGTGTTTAGTGAAGAGAGTTTGGATCGTCTTAAAGGGAATTCCGCCATTGGCCATAATCGGTACTCGACCACCGGCGAGAATGAGCGCTTTAACATTCAGCCTCTCAAAGCCAACTTGATGACCGGCCCTGTGGCCTTAGCCCACAACGGAAATATTGTGAACAGTGCCGAGATTCGTAACGAACTCAAGTCGAACGGAAGTATCTTCCAGGGGACCAACGATACCGAAATATTATTGCACTTGATCGCGCGCAATCGCAGCACCGATTTGATCGAATGCCTCACGCAGGAGCTTCCCAAGTTAGATGGTGCGTTTAGTTGTGTGATGCTCTCTCATGATAAGATGATCGGTATGCGCGATCCCAATGGCTTTCGCCCGCTGGTGTTGGGGAAACTCAAGCACGACGCCGGGGTGGCTTGGGTTCTGGCTTCGGAAACCTGTGCTTTTGATTTGATTGGCGCCGAGTATGTGCGCGAGATCGAACCCGGTGAAATCTTCTGGTGCGACGAAAAAGGCGCTTACACCACTCACTTTAAAACGGTGGAAAATAAAACGCCGTGTGTGTTTGAGCACGTCTACTTTGCTCGTCCAGATTCTCGAGTCTTTGGGCGTAGTGTTTACGAGGCTCGTAAAGAGCTCGGTCGTGTGCTCGCTCGTGAGTGTCCGATTGAAGCCGACATCGTTATTCCGGTTCCAGATAGCGGTGTGCCGGCCGCCTTGGGATATTCTCAAGAGAGCGGAATTCCATTTGAACTCGGGATTATTCGTAACCATTACGTCGGACGAACCTTCATCGAGCCGAAGCAAAGTATCCGAAACTTTGGTGTTAAAATTAAATTAAATCCTCAGATCGAGATTCTTAAAGGAAAGCGCGTGATCGTGGTGGATGATTCCATCGTTCGCGGAACCACGAGTAAAAAGATCGTGGGTCTTGTTCGTGCTTTTGGCGCCAAGGAAGTTCATTTAAGAATTGCCGCTCCACCAACAGTGAGTCCGTGCTACTACGGTGTAGATACTCCGCAAAAATCAGATCTCATTGCGGCGAACAATAATATCGAGCAGATTCGGGAATTTGTCGGAGCGGACACATTGGGTTACACGTCTCACGAGGGCTTGATCAAAGCCGCTCAGAGCGAAACCACAAAAACATTTTGCTCGGCCTGTTTTTCAGGAAAATATCCCACCGGCCTCTACTCCTGCCCCCGCGAGGGCATCGTCACTTCATCCACGGTAAAGTAAAAGGTACGCCGTTCAATTCCCAGACACAAAAAGTCATAAACCAAATATTGGTTTATGACTTTTTGTGTCTGGGAATTGAACGGCGTACCTTTTATTTTCTGATGCTTTTGATGACGGAGTGGATTTCGCGCACTTGATCAGTGCTTTGCTCTTCCATGGCCACGTAGACCGGGTTCAACGACGGGTGATTTGCGCCTAAACGGCGGGCGTAGTTTAAACAGACAATTTGCACTTGAGCGGCCGTCGGCGAGCTCACGTTGGAGCATTTATCCAAAGCCTCCATCAGTTTTTCGGCCTGAGCGATGTTCTTCACTTGTTTATAAAGCAAACGAATTCTTTCGCCACTAGCGATCACGCTGGGGGGAGTGACATGGGGATTGCGGATCACTTCGTCGCGCATGCGATCAACACTGGTAAGTTTTAATGCTCTTAAATCCTTTTCGAACTGGCGGTCTTCTTCCAGAGTTACGGATTCATTCACGGGATCCGTTTGGGAAGATTTTGGCGTCGGGGGCACCGGCGGTGGTGGAACTGGTTTTGTCGGCCCTTCTTGGGGAACGGGGGGAGGGGCGGTGACCGCTCCCGGAGGTGGGGGTTGAGGTCCTCGTCGCGGAGCAAAGAACATAAAGTACAGGCTCATGGCGAAAGCGAGAAGGAAACAGGCTACAATGATTTTTTCTTTTTTCATCAAAACTCCGTGTGACTCATATCTGGCGATGTCGTTTGCATTAACATCTTAAAGTTTTCTGGAATGCGATACAAGGCGCTTCCGATGTGGGTCTCGATTTGTTCGATCTCTTCCGGATTCATGTTGGAGTTGATGGTGGCGTTGATCAGGTAGATGGCTTGCACCCCGTAGGCATTCCACACCGATTTGTCGCAGGCATACACTCCCTCCAGTTGAGATCCTTTGGGGCACTGGACATGCATGTGTGAGCACTGCGCCTGGGGGGCATTGATCTTCGCCAGAAAGTCGTCGATCGACTGAGCCACCTGGGCTTGTGCCACATGATTGGCGGAAAACCCTCCTGTGCAGTCCGAGTGTCTCCCCTCATGGACGATGATCGAAAGGCGGGGCAACAGAGGATTCGGTATGGTTTTCCCTTGGATTTTATACGTCGGTGCGTAGTGCTTGGACAGCGAGATCACGCCCGCTCGGGTGGATGCGAGCGGAAAATCCCCCGCCCGCGTGATGAGCGTCGGAACGGTGCCATTCACTTGGCCGAGCAACGCGTAAGCCGCGCCAATGTTCGAAGCCATTGTGACACCCTTTTCCTCATCGATGTTGAAATGATTCAGTCCATCGCTCAACCAATTTACGAAAGTGAGTGGGCGGTCGCTGGAAATTTTCGCATCCTCGAGATCGCTCTCGTTGAGAGCCACACGAACTCTGTCCTTGAGGTAATTCAAGACGACCTGCTGATTCCGTCCGTCAAAAACACTCAAGAAGGCTTTCGAAAAGTAGGAATGCTCCGGTATAGATTTATAGTAGGTGACGTTGGAAATACTTTGAATGTCGGCCGCGTACAAGTCTTTGGGAGCGAGTGGGGCCGAGGATTTGTTGCTCTTTCCGCACGAAAGTATCAAAAGACTTATGAGAATAATTAGCAGTGATCGTGACATTTATTTCTCCTGGAATGTGGACTTTATATAAAGCCCGATCGGGAAAGTATTCCTTTCTTTCTGAGAAACGCAATGCGGCCACTGGATCGCTGGGTGCGATGCACGGGCCAAGAAAATTCTCCCAAGCTCGAGAGGGCTCACCACGATAAAGTTTCTTAGTTGCCGCTGAGGAGCTCCGAAGCCGAAACATTCATGGCCGAGCGAATCGACCAATACGTCACGCTCACCGCTGAGATCAGAACGATGGCAAATATGGCGACCGGTTGGGTCCAGCTAAAGGCCCACGACTTATCTAAAAGTTGCCACGCGAAGACGTAGCTCGTGACGAAGCTCATTAGCATTCCAAAAATGCTCGCCAAAAAGGCGATGGCTCCGTAATTCCAAAGGAAACTGAGGCTGATGGTTTTTTGGGCGGAGCCCATGGATTTAAGCAGTCCGATGTCCCAGCGTCGAGCCAAGGCATTGTTGTGAGCGATGGAGTAGAGAACCAACAAGCCAACTAAGAGGCAAACGTAGGCCATCAGTGTGAGTGCTAAGCTCATTTGATCAATAATTCCTTTGAGTCTTTGCACCAATTGAGTGACGTCGACCATGGAGACGTTGGGGAGTGTCTCGACAATTTGATTTTGGAGTTCGGTTTTTTTCTCGGGGGTCAGATGGGGAAGTGTCGCTAAGAATGTTTTTGGGGCGCCCTCGAGAAATCCTGGCTGAAAAACAATAAAAAAGTTCGGTTGAAATGTCGTCCATTTGACCTTGCGAAGATTCACGATGCGTCCTTTGACGGGAATGCTTTGAATGTCAAAGGTGAGAGTATCTCCGATCTTGAGCGAGAGCCGTTCGGCAAAGCGATACTCCATGGAAATTTGCGCGAGGCCGTCGTCGCCGCTGTTTTTGGCGACGGTAAATTCAGGGGTAAATTCATGTCCTTCGAGAAGAGTTTCGGACGGTGTTAAGCCTGAGCGATAAGAGAGATTAAAGCCGCGATTGCGAAAACGCATTTCGTTTTCCTCCTCACGGGTGCCTTGAACTTCTCCTTTGCCTTTATCAAAGGGCTTGTCGTTCACTTCGGTGAGGCGAGCCCGAATCATTGGAGAAACTTGATCGGGATCTAGCGAGTTGTTGCGAAGGATACCTTTGAGCGCGTCGACTTGATCCTCCTGAATATCAAATAGAAAGAGGCTGGGGAGAACCGAGGTGTTGGGATCCTCGATCTCTTGTTGAATCGAATATTGAATTTGCGGAATGACATTGAGTAAAAGCACACCAAGGCCCATGGCCACAAATGACGACACGGTCGATGCTTTGAGGCGGGTGAGATCTCGCAAGCCCCAAAATAGAGCCAAAGAGGTCGGACGAGATTGAATCTTCCACGCCACGATTTTCATAAAACCATAGGACAGCCCGTATAGAAAAAGCGCCGAGGCCACAAAGGACGCCAAGAAAATATGGGACACTTGATAGGAGTGGGAGACGAGAATCGTGAGCGCATAAAACAGGATGGCGGCGGGGATCGTAAAGAGTAAAATTTCAACTAAGGAGCGTCGATGCTCAAACGTCTGTCTTGAAAAAAGCAGGGCGGGGGAGACCTGGGTGATTTGATAAAGTTGTGGAAAGCATAAGAGTAAACTGCCGGTGGTTCCCAGAATAAAACTGATCAGTAACGTTCGGGATTGGAGCACAAAGGTCAATTCGAAGGGGAAAAGTCCCGACAGGGAGGATATCAAAAGGGGTAAGATAAGAGTGGCCACGGCCAGAGAAATCACCGCCGAGATCACCCCGAGAATAATCAGTAGACCGGTATAGATGCCTAAAGCTTGGCGCACCGTCATGCCGAGACTGATAAGAATGGCGATGTCTCGTTGTTTGGACCGGAAATACCCTTGAGAAAGATAGCGGCCACCCATGGCCGCCAAGAATAAACCGATGAGAGACGTGAGTCCCAAAAAATCGTTGAGATAAGACAGCAGACGTCCCACCTGTTCACTTGAGTTTTTGTGAGTCGTGACTCGCAAGTCTCCGTCTGGCGTTTTCTCGAAAACATTTTTTCGCAATTGTTCCAGCTCGTCGTCGGACTTTCCTGGAATTTTAAAGAGGGTGCTGCGAGTGGCGATAGTGCCCGGGAGTAGCAGTTGGGTGCTCTCGATATTTTTATGACCGATGTAAACACGGGGAGCCATGTTGGTGCCGATTCCGGCGGCGGAGTCATTTTCGACCGTGCCTATAATCTTGAAGGTTTCGCTCCCGATCCGAATGGGATCTCCTTCGGAAATTTTGAACTGACTTAGAATTTCTGGATAAACCCAAGCCACTAATCCTGTATTTAATTCCGCGGCGGAATGCTCTCCGGACTTAAAAATAATTTTACCATAAAAGGGATAAACGTCTTCGATGGCCACCAGTTGAGTGAGGCGACTGGAGTTTTCTTTTGTGGCCTTCGAAACCATGGTGAACAGTTCGATAGTCTCGGTGGATTGAACTTCTGTTTGCGCCAAGGATTTCACGATATTTTTTTCGGCTTCGGTGATCTCGCGACGGGCCGAGAGCGCTAAATCCGCCCCCAAAACATCTCGCGATTTTTGCTCGAGAGTATGATCAATGGAATTTTGAAATCCATCAATGGCGACGTAGCCCGAGAGTCCCAGGGCAACGTTCAGGACAAACAACAGCGAAAAGCGATGATTGTTTTTGATTTCGGCAAAAATGTACTTAAAGATTTTCACAGAAAGCGGCCCTGCTGCAAATGCATCTGTCTCTGGCAACGTTTGGCGAGTTCAGAGTCGTGAGTGACTAATAGTAAAGTGGATTTTCGCTTTTCGACGAGGTCGAAAAGTAAATCCATCACTTTAACTCCTGTCTGATAGTCGAGGCTTCCGCTGGGTTCATCCGCGAGAATCAACATGGGCTCTTTCACTAAGGCGCGAGCCATGGCCACGCGCTGGCTTTCCCCACCGCTCAGCTGAGACGGCAGATGATGTTGGCGATGCCCCAACCCCACGGAATCCAGAGCGGCTTTCGCCTTATCGATGGGGTTTGGGTCTTTAAGAATCTCTAACGGTAAGCAAACGTTTTCAAGAGCTGTGAGGTGTGGCGTCAGATGGAACTGTTGAAAAATTATGCCGATGTCCTTGGCGCGCACGGCGGCGAGTTCGGGGGGAGAGAGTTGAGAGAGATTTTTTTTATTGATCGAAACCGATCCCTCGCTGGGCAAATCGAGGCCTGCGATTAAAGACAGCAGCGTGGTTTTTCCACTTCCCGATGCGCCAACGATGGCCACCGTTTCTCCGGGCTGCAGTTGAAGATCGACTCCAGCGAGGGCGACCACCGTCGTTTCTCCTTGCTGGTACTTTTTCTGTAAATTTTCGGCATTTAATATCATAATTCTTTTTGCACGATGGGAAGCATGCGCTCGGCTATCACTTCGTGACCTTTTTCGTTGGGATGGATTCCGTCGGCTAAATTTAATTCCTTCTTCATGGCGACGCCTTCTAGAAGAAACGGCATCAGTGTCACTTTATATTTTTGAGCCAAGTCGGTGAACGTGGCGGCGTACTGCTTGCGATAATCGTCCCCGTAATTTTGCGGCATCATCATTCCCGTGAGGATGACTTTCAGTTTATTTTTTTGAGCGAGCTCGATTGCTTTTGCTAAATTTTCGTAGGTGCTTTTGGGTGGAAGACCCCGCAAGCCATCATTGGCCCCGAGTGCGAGAATTAAAATATCGGGCTTCGATTTGAGCTGCCAAAGCAGACGAGACTCTGCGCTCGCGGAGGTGGAACCACTGCTTCCCGCATTGATCACTTTGACATCTTTTTTTGCAGTTTTTAATTTTTGCTCCAGGATCGCCGGGTAGGCCTTCTCCATCGCAATTCCGTAGCCTTCGGTGAGGGAGTCTCCGAGAGCGACAATAGTTTTTGTGGCGGCTATCGTGGATAGTGGGAGCAACAGAAGGCTGAGGGCTGTGATAAAGATTTTCATGGAGATAGAATGCCACATTCCGATCCCACTGTCGCGACCGACCAGCGTTAAAACTCAACCCTCTCGTCGCCCCTGGGAGAGACCAGCGGCCTCGCGGTTTTTTTGACCCTGAATTCAGGCATCTTTCTTGTAATGGAAGGTGGGTAGTATGCGTCGACTTTCCCTATTGGTCTTAATAAGCCTGAGTGTCTTCAATTTTGCTTGTTCTAAGCAAAAAACGTCACCCACTTTACAATTCGAAACTCGCGAAGAGGCCCTCAAGGTTCTCAATGGGGATCAAGTTCGTTGCGAGAATGCAGATTGCCCAGAGGCCGTTGGTGCGCTGTACATTATGCATAAGATAAATCCCACAGGTCGCGGATATACTTACCAGATGGGTCTTTGTTCGGGCACTTTGGTGAGTCCCAATCAAGTTCTCACCAATCGACATTGTTTCGATGATATCGCATCCGAGGGCGAAGATTTGCGGGCACGGGGGGTGGATTTGCAGATGAAGTTCCCCGCCGTCAATGGAAAGGGATTTTTCGCGGTTCGAGGTCGGCGCATCCTCAAAATGTCAAAGAAAGGGAGTCGAAGCATGACGCCGGATTGGGCGCTCGTGGAGCTCGATTCTCCTGTTCCTCGTAAGCCCTCCGACATGGCCTCGCTTGCTTTTAATGATGAAATTCAAGTTCAGCAGCCTCCGGTGCAAGTTTTTCCAGTATATTTCGATAAAAGCGTAAAGCCTATCTTTGGCCTCGTAAAATCAGTGAGTTGTCAGCTGAAGTCCAACGACAACTTTAGTATCTTTTCGTTTACTGGGGACAGTGCCATCTTTAATATCGAGCAGTGTTCGGAGCCTATCGTGAAGGGAAATTCCGGGTCTGGATTATTTCTTAAGGAAAACGCAAAGCTTCTTGGTGTTGTCGCGATGACGGGCGGAACTGTCGCCTATGGAACCATGGCCTCTTGCGTACCGTCTCTTTCTGAAAATTCAAGATCCTGTTATTTTTCGGAGGATGAAGCCTACGGACGCGTGGCCAACTCGATGAGTTTTGCGTCGGCCACCTATCGCTCTCAAGTGATGGATCTGGCGCGAACTTTAGATCGTTCTAAATTTTCCGCGTTTCGATGGCAAGACGAGGCATTATCGACACGCCTCCAAAATATTCAACCCGAATGGACTAGCCCATGGCAATCGTTGTCGGCTTATTTAGAGCAAAAGAATGCAGATCGACTGCGACGCCAGTTTGCGATTTCAATTTTACGAGTCTATTTTCCCAATATTCCGTCCTGCGTGGTCGAATCCGCAATTCTTCCCCGGATGAGTTTGCCTGTTGTTAAAATCAATTGGACTTTCGTGTATGGTTACGAGGGCTCTCGAACCGTTTGGAGAGATTGGAAAGAGGTCACTCACCCCGACGGATCATCGAATTTTCATACGACGCGCTGGGATCGTCAGGATCTCAAAATAGAAACCGTCGAGACGCAAACAAAAAAAGAATCGGCTTTTGTGAGCTTCGAAGGAGAGATGAACAATTCCTTGGAGCCGTTGAAAAAATTTAGAATTCGACTTCCCGTTTGTAAATAAACTATCCCTACTCACTCAATTTTCCTTTTAAAGGCGGAACGTTTTGCCTCGGTGAAAACGCAAGCTCTGAAGCCTATTTGTTGAGCAAGAAAATCCGCGAGAATACTGTTTGACGAGACGTAGGTATGTGAGGACAATCTATTTTGGGGTTTGAAGATGGATTTTCAAGCAAAGGGTTGTAAATGCGTTTAGTTCTCGTGGGTGGCGGACTCAGTCATCTTACATTTGTTCGTCAATATGCAAAATATGCGTCTTTTGAGCACGACATTATTCTTGTGAATAATGAGTCTCACGTGATTTTTGAGCCGCTCTTAAATGATGTGGTCAAAGGCGACCTTCCATTATCGGCCGCCAGTATTGATTTACGAAAAATCTGTATGCTCTCCGGCGTCAACTACATCCAGGCCGAGGTGGCGGGATTGGATCTCGAGAAAAAACTCATCAAGTTTGCCGATCGAGCCAGTCTACAATTCGACGTCATCTCTATCGATAATGTTTTAGATCATGGCGAAACTCCAGAGCATTTATTTTTTATCAATAATCCCACCGCGTTTATGAAGAAGCTTCAAGAGTTCCGCTCGGGAGTCGAAAAGGTGCGTCCCAATCCGCTCAACGTCGCGGTATTGGGTGATGATGAGATGGCGATGAACATCAGCTTAACTTTAGCGCCGCTACTGCGGCAGTTCTCGCCGAAACTCAAGTGGGAAATATTTACTCCCAACGCTTCGGTTCTTCCCCATTACACGGGTAAAATTCGCCGTTGTGTTGAGAAAAATCTAAAAAAAGCAGACATACTTTATCACACAGACTTCGAAGTCGAAGACATCACTCATAATCTGTTAAAAGATAAAAACTCGAAGCGCACTTTCGAGGCCGATGTGGTTTTTGTATCGAGTGATGTGAAGCCGCCACAATGGTTGGTGGATTCCGGTCTTCCGATCAATTCCCATGGTTTTATCGAGACGCACGGGAACTTTTTGGTCAAAGGTTTCCCGCAGGTTATTGCATTTCCGGGGATTTCGCGCGACCGCTGGGTAGATTCCGTGGCGATGGGCGAAAACTTAAATGCCATGCTTTGGAGCAAAGCTCCGCAAAAGAAAATCTATTCCAGCGTCTTTAAAAAGAATCAATACATGTTACCCAGTCAGCGCATGGTCACGACGCGCTGGGGAGTGACGGTGGTGAGTGATAAGAAGTGGCAGGAGCGGAATATTATTCTCCGTGATCGTGTCGATGAGCTCCGTGGGATTCGCGAGCAGAAGGTGGCGCAATTGCACCCTCAGGTCGAAGACTCTGGATTTGTCGAACTTCTTAAAAAACGCTTAGAGTTTGATATAGATCCGACCATCTTAAAGTCGATATTCGAAGAGAATTTAAAAAAGTCCTGTAGCTTTGATAGCTGGTTCGAAAAAGAATATCGCGATGTTTTCAACGACCATTACTTGTCGAGCTATCATACTGGGCTCGACATGATGGACATGGGCTATACCGCAGCGGGAGAGCCCCAGTTTTTGCGCCTCTACACGAGTGCTCCTAGCAACATGAAAGACGTCGAGATTTTAAGTCAGATCATCATCGGAGCCCATCGTGCCTGCAAAGATCGTATGGAGTTGCGTCTTCATATTTGTAGCCAGGCGATGAATGCGGTGCAATTCTCTTTGGGTTATCTTTCTCACGAAAAAAATAAATTCGAACCGAACAATAAAGTTTATATCGCGTTGACTCGTCCCTTAGGACTTTACGGCCTGCTTTCACAGCAAGGAAAAGACATTTGGGAAGGTCAATGGATCAATGATGTTTGGTCGAAAATCAATCAGCCGCAGACGTATCTGAGTGCCTTTTTGCAACAGCATGGAAAAGATGTTGCGGTTCAAGCCATTGATGAAGACGGATTGATCAACGGAATTGTTCAGCAGTTGGGAAGTGAAGGTTGGAGATTTTATCTCAATCTCCGTCGTCTTCCGCGTTGGCCAGGGGTAGATCAGTTACTAAAAACAAATCCCAAGGATCCTTTGATTCAGCGCAACTGGCGCAAGGGTTTTAAATACTGGAGCGGGCAGGGAGAAACCATTCCTGAATCTCAGTATTTGCTTTGGGAGCCTCATCTGGTTCGAGGTCCTTCGTGTATGTTTATCAATCCCGATGTCGCCAGTGAGTTGGCGCAAAGTTTAGAGGAAGATTTTGGGATTCATGTGACGTTCATAGGTTTCGCGGAGATGACGTCCTCCAAAGAGCAAACTCAATATAAACTTTCGGATTGGGAGCTCTGATTCGATGACCGATTTAGCTTCGGAACTTAAAATTTTTCGAAATCCCTTTAAGTTAGACGAAGGCAAGAATCTCCATCTCCGCTTTGGTCCGATGGATTTGTATATGGGGCATTTCCATCAAGAGTGGCGCGTGAGTTGGAGCACAACGAACGAGTACACCGATAATTCTTTTCGGTTGGATCATGATTACACGGGGCCGATCCCCGATGTTTTTTCCTCTGAAAAGCGTTACACCTACTCTCGTCAGACCAATTCTTTTGTTAAAATGACACCGGTTCTTGGAGATTTAGCCTACGTCGCTAAACCCTCTAAGCCTTTGATGGTTCTCCCCGGAGAGACAGTCAAAATTTTTATGAGCACTCCACTCTTTTTGCGTTTGGAATCGGAGAATCCCTACAATCTCATCGAGGAAATCCCCATCTTGCAAAGTCCTAAAACCTGGTTTGGTCAAAATACCATTACCGGGGAGGTCTGCTATTCCACACGAATCAAGGCGGTTCTGGATAAAAAAGATTTAACCTATCGTCCTTACCGCGCGGTTTCGCAATTGATTATTGATAATCGGGGTTCGAATCCTTTGCATGTGGAAAAATTAAAAGTACCATCGCCTTACCTGGCGCTCTTTCAAAACGACCAGGGCGAGTTTATCACCAGTGTGATTCAATACATTCGTCATCCCTCGGGAGAGATTCGAACGGTGGATGTGCTGGATCCTCAAGATGGGGAAGAATTATTTTTTATGTCGGGTCCACGACTGCGCACTGATCATTCCCTTTTGGATCCTATTGCCCACTTCTTTGGCGGTAAAATATGAATTTAAGTTTTCTCGAGAACGAATTAGATCCACAGGTCGCAGAAATTCTGATTCGCATAGGTAAAGTCTTGATCGTCCTGTTGGTTGGGTTTTTGATCAGCCGAATTCTTAACTTTTGGATCCTGTTAGTGTATCGAAATTCGGTGGATCGCCAGCGTCTGTTTATTTTGCAAAAGCTTTCCAAATACTCATTAGCGATCGTTACAGCTTTGCTGGTTTTAAAAATCTTTGGCGTGGATTTTAAATCGATCTTTGTGGCGGCGGGAGTATTATCGATTGCTCTCGGTTTTGCGGCGCAAACGTCGGTGTCGAATTTGATCAGTGGTTTGTTTTTAATTTTCGAAAAGCCCTTCATCGTTGGAGATTTTATTGAAGTGGCCGAGAACAAGGGTGAGGTCCTGAGTATCGACTTGCTGTCCATGCGGATAAAGACCACCAATAATCTATTGGTGCGCGTACCGAACGAGTCGGTGATGAAGTCCACGGTGATTAATTATAGCCACTTCCCCATTCGTCGATATGATTTGATTTTTGCCGTATCGTACAAAGAAGATCTGGAAAAAATCCGCCGAATCGTCATGGACATCGTCGAGAACAATCCCTACTGCTTAGATGCTCCCGATCCCGTCTTCACGGTCGAAAAAATGGCCGATTACTTCCTCGATATCAAAGTGGGAGTGTGGGGCGAAAGTAAAAACATTCTCAACCTGCAAACCACTTTCTGCCAAGATATGCGCAGCGCCTTCATCCGCAACAACGTAGAGCTCCCGCAAAGATCCCTGCGCCTCGAGATGAACCCCTTTGCCACACCTCCTACAAACACGCAGGTTCCGCCGTAGGGTTGTTGAGCGGAATATATAATTCTCTTACCGGGCCCCGACGAGAACCGATCGAATTTTGCCGTTCTCTTTAAATGTGAGATAAAGCAGATAAGGGGCCAGAAAAGAAATGCCGCCAATAAGTGCCGCAAATCCCAATATTAAACCCACCAGCGAGAATTTATTTCTCCAAGCCGTCCAAAGACCAGATAATATCAACATCATCAAAAAATCAGAGTTGAATTGCCCGGCCCAACTCAAACTCAATATTTCGCCGAAAAATATTGGTACCAAATTCCAACCGTGAGTTGAGCCTACGGCGGCAGTGTATAAAAGGATAAATAGCAGTTGTAAGCCAAGGAGGCATCGAAAAATAATCATAACAATCAAAGTAGACGAACCTGAATTTTTTGTAAACGAAACCCTTCGGCGCGCTGCAGATCCAGAGTATCTATCGACCTCGCTGATATTTTAGTCGGTTGTGCACACCGCAGAGCACTTGTAAGTTATCGGGAGTGTTGGATCCTCCTCGACTCCAATTATTAATGTGATCAATTTGCAAAAATCTCTGACTGTTGCAGGGGCGCCCATCTTCGTCTGTGTGACTACAAAGAGCGTTGGGATGTAAAAGAGTTTTTCTTATCTTTTGAGGGATGTAGCGGTTTCGAGGGAGCGCACTTTTTACTGCCGCTACGGCAGTGGAGGGGTTTTCAGTTTTCGCGCTCTGTCGAGGAGCGGGCGTTCGGACGCGCGTGCGGCGATCGAGCTCCTTTTTTGCCAAGTAAAAGATAGTGTCAGCCCAAGTTGTGCTGGCCCTGGTGTGTGCGATCATATTTTGAGTTTTTTCTAAAAGCTCCATCTGCTCAGGCGTAAACGTGATGGTGAGGGTGACGGAGTTATTTTTGTGAAGTATTTCTTTTTCAACCTTAGGGATGGGCAGATCCAACGTTGCAGCAATAATGCGATCGGATTCCCGTTGATTGGTATTCTCTATATCCTTAAATAGTTGCCGTTTATCTTGGGTTGTGAGGTCTGACTTTTTGACTTTTTTTAGCTCCCGCGATGCTTTTTGCACTTGAGTGGCTTGGGACAGAGTCAATGCTCCAGTCTCGATTTTTTCGAGGACTTCGGGTAATTCATGGATGAGTCTCGCGGCATCGATTCTTCGCATGGCGGCTCCAGGGCTGTAGCCCATTTGTTTGACGAGAAAGTCGAAGAGGCTGGTGCAGCTGTTTTCAAGATACAGCCGTCGACGGTCGATTTCCGCGATGTACTTGATGACCTCGGCAGTGATTTTGCGTTCATTGGCCACGTGAAGTTTAAATTGAGACATCAGTTCTTCTTTGGCGAGAATTTTTAAATTCATTTTTCCTCCCTATGAGAAAGAACTGTAACATCTATTTTAATTTCTGGTTTTTTAGGATTTTAAATCACCGGACATTTTTTTTGGATGATATTTTAATGTCAATCTGGACGTTAATATATCAGCGCCAGAGAGCGACGGACAACGTTAGCTATATATACTACAGGAACAAAAATAAAATTTCATAAATAGGATTTAAAAATGTCAAAAACACTGTCAAAGTGTTTTGGAATAAATCCACCGGATTGACGCTCTGCTGGTATCGCTGCGGCAGTGTTCAAGTCAAAAAGATCGCCAAGATGGAGTCGACTCATTGAGTTCGATGGATTTTTGAGTCCTCGTTGTTAGTGGTGACGACCGTGATTACCAATGGAATTCAATGAGCACTCCAATCCTCTAATTTTTATCGCCATTCTAATTCTTTCGCAGCACTCGAAACCGATCGAGGATACTCATTTAGGAAAAAATCCACGGATTGACGCTCTGCTGGTATCGCTGCGGCATTGACTTTGGATTAGCGTTTGTGGAATCCGCGACGATGTGATGCGGATCGAGCTCTTCTCGTTTTTGACTCTGCCTGTTTGACGTGAGAACTGTGCGACGCGGGCTTACGAGGAGTTTGGAGAAAAATGGATAGCGATTGTGGAAAGGGGCTTCGGAAAAGTTCTGCGGAGGTGAACCCATAGCTGCCGTTCATTTTCCAATCGCAAAAGTGTGACGGCAGTTTCCCTAGAAACCCCTGTAAATACACCAAAAGTGGATTCTCGTCTGGACCCTTAAATACCTCCTATGGCATGAGTTGCTCCTGGAAGGGTGGTCTTATGAATAAAACGTGGGTGTTTTTCGGGGTTTTAGTTTGGAGTGCGACGGCGATGTCTGTACCGCTCGATCCTCAAGAGGTGGCCGACTCCCGCGCGAACTTGCTCGCGCAGACGGAAGTGCTCAAGAGGCAAAGTGCTCAGCAGTGTCCTGCGGATTACGCTCAATTTTATCAAAAAGATTCTCTTAAAATTTCTCTCTATTACGGCTACGAGGATTTTGAACACAAGACTCTCGATGTGGTTCATGCCTACACCATGACCGAAGCCTTACGACGACCTTGCCAGGGAACAATGCAGGCGTGCGGTTTTAAAAAATCGGGGAGTCAGCTCCAAAAGAAAATCGATGGAAAGAATATCGTCATTCAAATTCACTCGACGTCGGTCACGGACAATGTCGCCAAAAATCTAGATCCTCACACAGGTTATTGGGAACAAGATGCCCGCAGCACTGCGGTTCGCAATCGCTTTTATAATGACCTTCAACACTCTGACATTGTTCTTTTCTCGGGACACTCGCGCGGCGGCGGGGGACTTGGCTTCAATGTGCACACATCGGCTCAAGGGGTCTTCGATTATATTTTTAAATTGCCTTTACGAAGAATGACTCAAGCCTTGGAAGCTCGACCGAGCCAACTGAAGCTCTTTGTGGTGATGTCTTGTAAGTCTCAGGAGTATTACCGTGCGGCCATTGAAGGTGCTAATGCCAGCACCTCTTTAATGGTGAGCACCGACGACGTGTTTGCCGATGAGGGCGAGCAGATCTCTTTAGGGATTCTGAACTCGGTCCTTACTAAAAAGTGCTCCAGGGAACTTCGGGCTTCGATGAGAGGCGTGAATGATGCACGCGATGTGATCAATTACATCCGACGCTAAAAACTTAATTCTTTTCGATGATGGAAAAGAATATCGGCCCGGCCTTGTCGACGTCAGGGAGAACGATATGCCCGTGATCGGTGGGCGTTCCCATCGGCCACTCTTTACGGACGATATTAAATTCCCCTTCTTTTTTCTTCATGAGTTTTTCAATCACGCCGTCGTTCTCTTCGCGGGCGATGGCGCAGGTGCTGTAAACTATACGTCCGCCACTCTTCACGGCGGCAAAGGCCGAAGCCAGTAGCGAGTACTGTCGAACTGCAAAGTTTTTAGGACGCTTCGACGTCCAGCCCTCAAGCTCTGAGGATTTTTGCACGAGCCCCCGATCGCCGGAGCAGGGAGCATCCAGGAGAATGCGATCGAAGCTCTCCTTCATTTTTAAACCAAACATATTTCCATCGACACCACGAATATCCACCCGCGAGCGAAGAGATTCAGGAACATACCGCTTGATGACCGACATCATTCGAAAGCGTCGCTGGGGAGATAGTTCGTTGGCGATCATCTGACCTTCGGCACCCATCGCTTCGATCAGCACCAGGGTTTTTCCACCGGGAGCCGCGCACATGTCCAGCACACGATCGCCGGGCTGAACTTGCAGGGCTTGCGCGGCCAGGATCGAGGCCGGATCCATTTTGTAGAAGGGCAGAAGGGGAGTTGTAAAATCGTTGAGATTAAAGTTTTCATCCACCTCTAAGGCGTGGTCCAGATGAGGGTACTTGTCTCCGAGGCCAAAACGGGATTTGTCGGCAGAGGATTTCCAGTGTTCAAAAGTTTGTTCGGGGTGTTCCCACGGAAAAAACGCATTAAAGCGTGCCACGTGATGAGTGGGCGCGGCCAGAGCTTGATAAAGTGCTGGCCAACGATCCCCGTAGATCTTTTGATAATGCTCTTCGTAGGCGGCTCGGTCTTGCAGCTTCGGAGATTTCTCCAAGTTTTTACCCACGAACTACCAGCCGCACTTTTGCCCTTGGTTTTTGGATTTCAACCAAGTTTCAAGGGGCGCAAAGTATTCGCGCATCGCCGTGGCATCCATGTTTTTAGAGCCGGTCGCCGCTTCGAGAGCCACAGGCCAAGGTTGGCTCGCTCCCATCTTCATCATCTTCCAGAGTCTTTCGCCGGCCGCTTTGTTGTTATAGATCGAACACTCATGAAGTGGTCCTTTATATCCTGCCGTTTCGCAAAGTCCTTTATGAAATTGGAACTGAAGAACATGGGCGATAAAATAACGAGAGTACGGCGTCGAGGCGGGAACATGATACTTGGACCCTGGATCAAACATATCGGCGCCGCGAGGATTTGGCGGAACTAAACCTTGATAGGTTTTCACAAGATCCCACCACGCATTGTTGTAATCCGCCGGAGCAATGCGACCATCAAAAACACCCCATCGCCACTTGTCCGTCAGTAGACCAAACGGAAGGAAGGCGACCTTTTGTAATGCCATTTGCATCAGGTAATGGACGTCCGCATCTTTAGGTGCTGCCGCAGATTTCAATAAACCAATGTCTTGAAGATACTTGCGCGTGATCGAAAGCTGAATGGTGTCTCCCAAGGCCTCGTGGAAGCCATCATTCGCACTGCTTTGGAGAATGGCAGGGAGATCTTTGTAAGCCAGATAATAATAAATGTGGCCTAACTCATGGTGAATCGTGCGGAAGTCATCTTCGTCAATCTTAATACACATTTTAATTCGAACATCGTCCTTCATGTCCACATGCCAAGCGCTGGCGTGGCAGACCACATCGCGATCGCGTGGTTTATCCAGAAGTGAGCGCTCGTAAAAAGTCGCCGGAAGGGCCGGCATGCCCAAAGACACGAAAAAGTTTTCCGCGGTTTTTGTCATCTTTTTAGAATCGTACTTCGCCTTTTTAAGAAGCGCAGTGATATCTAACGATTTAGAGGCATCGACGCCCGCGATATCGCGAATGTTTTCCCAAGATTGTCCCCACATATTGCCGACGAGGTGAGCGGGGATCGGTCCTTCTTTAGGAGAGACTTTATCTCCGTATTTTTTGTTCAGCTGAGTTCGCACGTAGCAGTGCAGTTGTTCGTAAAGAGGTTTAACTTCGCCCCACAGGCGATCAAGTTCTTTTTCGAAGTTTTCTTCGGGCATGTCATATTTAGATTTCCAGAGCGAAGCTAAGTTTTTATAACCGAGCTCTCGAGAGGCTTGGTTGGCGATGCTCACCATTTTTTCGTACTTGGGTCTCATCGGGACGGAAACGGTCTTCCAGCCTTCCCAGGCTTTGACAAGCTCTTCCGGTTTGCGAGATTCGGCGAGGATTTTTTCGGCTTGGAGAAGATCCTTGCAATTCTTTTTATCATCGCAGTATTTGCCCGAGCCATACATCGCTTCCATTTCGGCAGCGAGTTTGGTCATTTCTTGATTCTTCACGGGATCTTTCGGTGCGGGAAGCGTGATGGAATTTCCAAGAAGATAGAGTTGGCGTTTTTCGTTGTCGTTTTTGCCCTTGTACTTTTTCGATTGAACGGCGAGAGAGGTAAAAATCTCACCAAATTTGGCATTGGATTCGGCCTCCAACTGAGTGGTGTCACCAGTGATAAAATTGCTCTTCACCCAAGATACTCGGCTCGCCGAAACTCCTTCTCTGAACAATATTTCATCTGTCTTTTTAAGAAATGTTTGAGCGTCGTCTCGGCCAAACGCAACGGCCCCTACGAAAACAACAAGAAAAACAATGAACTTACGCATGCGGTAGTGCTCCTTAAATTGGTCCCCCGTTTTAAAGCGAAAGCCCCGTAAAATCAAAAGGTTCTACAAAAGAAAGGTCGTCCTTTTGCGGTGCTTATCAATTAAGCAGCCATTCAGTAAGCCTTGCCCCGTCGCTGGTGGGACTTTCTATTGAAATGTCATCGGGGCAGTGTTACTCCAAATGTTCTTTTACAAGGGGACCCAATGGCAACAACGGCCGTAGCATCACAAAAATTTCCGCCTCAAATTAAATACATCGTCGGCAACGAAGGGTGTGAGCGATACAGCTATTATGGAATGCGCTCCATACTTCAGATCTTCATGATCCAATTTCTTTTTGTCAATTTAATGCCCGAGGAACAAGCTAAAGAGCACGCCACCGAAGTGATGCATTTGTTTATGGGAGTTTGTTATCTTCTTCCATTATTTGGATCGTTGATTGCTGATTATGTTTGGGGTCGTTACAAAACAATCCTCTTTTTATCTCTCTTTTATTGTCTGGGACATGGAACCTTAGCGGCGTTTGAAAATTCAGTGACGGGTGTTTATGTAGGATTGGGATTAATTGCTTTGGGTTCCGGTGGAATTAAGCCCTGTATATCTGCTTTTTTGGGAGATCAGTTCCGGTTAGATCAAAAAACCCTACTCGATAAAGTATATTACCTTTTTTATTTCATGATTAACTTTGGATCTTTCTTTTCAACAATTTTCACTCCGCTGACCCTCAAATACTATGGGCCGAGTGTAGCCTTCGGAATTCCTGGTATATTAATGTTTATCGCCACGTTCATCTTTTGGTTAGGCCGCAAGCAGTACGTCAAGGTCCCACCATCAGGCGCAGATGGAGACAGCTTCTGGGCGATTTTGGTCAAGGGTATTTTTCATAACCTCAAGTTTGGCACTGGAAGCAAGACGGTTGCATCTGTTGGAGTTCTCGCTCTGAGCGCGTTTGTGGTTTATGCTGCGATGAACTGGGGACTAACGGGGGCCTTTGTAGCTTTACTGCTGATGTTTGTTTTAATCCCAGTGCTGGGATTTATCGCTTTTAAGTCCTATATGGAAAAAAACCATCCAAAAAAGCGCGTCGAGGAATTCTATGTAGCATTAGGAATTATCAAGGTCTTCGCGATGATCTCCGTTTTTTGGGCTCTATTTGACCAGCACGCTTCGACCTGGGTGGTACAGGCGAGTCAAATGGTGAAAAAAACAAATATCTTTGGTTATGAATTCGAGATTTTAGAATCACAGGTATCTGCGGTAAACCCGGTATTTGTTATGTTATTGATCCCAGTTTTTACATTCGGTGTTTATCCATTTTTAGAAAGATTTTTTCCTTTTACGGCACTTCGTCGTATGGGTTGGGGTTTTATGGTCGCCGCCACCGGATTTGCGGCCGCGGCATTTGTGCAGTATCCGTTGGATCAAGGAGGACAGGTTCATATTCTATGGCAAGGGGTTCAGTACTTTTTGATGACTGTGGCTGAAGTGATGATCTCAATTACAGGTTTAACTTTTGCTTACACACAAGCTCCAAAGTCGATGAAATCTGTCATTATGAGCTTCTGGCTATTAACGGTTTTTATTGGTAATTTGCTAACGGCGGTCGTTGTTAAGGTTAGCATGTTCCCTGTTGGCTCCGGAAACTTCTATATGTTTTTTGCGGGACTGATTTTTCTCGCGGGATTAATTTTCGCATTCTTAGTTCGCAACCATCAGGTGCGCGATTACATGGAAGCCTAGATTTTTTTGAGGAAGATAGTATCGCGAGTTTTCTGATGGGCAATTCGCCCATCAGAAGCTTTGACTTTTAATTGAGGCACATTTTTTCCATCGCTTTCACTTCGTATTGGGCCGGTCCAACGAGGCCATTTGGTGTATCCACCGCTTTTAAATACACATCGAACTGGCAGTTCCCGACGTTAACAGTCACAACGTCTGCATTGAGTCTGATCTGTTGAATGACGCCGCTCGCTTCAGATCCCACTTCTTTAAGAGCGGTTTCGATTTTTTTAACGGATGCAAAGTAGGGCGGGAGTGCGGCGTGTGCGCTTCCGAAAACTCCTAAAATGGCTAGAAAAATAACTGACTTCATAGATTCCCTCCGGAATGGTTGTTGGTGTTTGAGTCGTAAAACCGAAAGCGATCGTCCGCAAACTTTATAAAATTCCCAATAAAAGTGACAAAAAGTGGCTTGTGATATCTTCAAAAACGACCAATAGGGGAGGGAATCTCTCTAGAATTCAATATATTAGAGAGTAAGTAGGAACACCTTCTGCAACTCATTTCTTTGACTGAATTTTAGAAACCTAATTTGGGAGGATTCCTATGACTAAAACTATCGCTCTTGCGCTCATCACCGCTGTGGCTTTTACGGCTTGCGGTCGCTCCAGCCATAAAGCACCACTCAACAGAAACCTAAGACACAATCAACAGCAGCAAGGTGATAAAGCAAAGGCGGAGCTCGTTTCTTCTGTAGAAACGCGCCTCACCGGAATTTATGGGAGTCTGAATGCTTTTAAAACTCTTTCGTCTTCTGAGCTTTCCAAAAAACTCCAAAGTGATTTGAAGGGCGTGACCTTAACTTTAGAATCTGTCCAGAATGAAATTAGCGGCGATGAGTACATGAGTGCCAACTTAAGCACGGTTAAAAAATCCGATAAAAAATGCGATGTTAAAAACAATCAACAAACAGCTTACCTCAAATCGGCCGTGCTCTCGAAAGACAATAAGTCGACATCGAACCTTCGCTGTTTAGAAGACGATTGCAAAAATGTTTTGTTGATTATCGAAGATCGCAAAGAGATCAAAATTGGAAATCGCACCGAGATCGATTACGGTGTCATGGCTGTCGTTCTTAAAAAAGGTAATGACAATAAATATAACCCGATAACTATTAACTCTGATTTGATTTCTAAAGTTTCTTCGTCCGAGGACGGTGCTCTTCGCTGTGCGGAGCAAGTGCTTGGTGAAATGAATCGCGGAAATGAGCAAGCTCCGCAAGTGGATATCGCCCAAATCATCCGTCAAGATAACGAACGTCAGACGGCGGAGTCTCAGATTCAAATGCTTTCGGCCGATCCGTTAGCGACCCCTTAAATCACTCTTAAAATTAATATCCATCTCAAAAGAGGAACCTTCGGGTTCCTTTTTTTTTGTCATTTTGACGGGGCTCCTGGATTGAGGTCGAGGCCTATGGCCTGGCTGTCTCAATCTGAAACAAAGTTCTCGATTTTCTGGGCTTTTAAGCCTCTAAATATTTATCTTTTTGCTCAAACTGTCGATAAGTGAAGTGTTCGGATTTTATGAAAAATCCAGAATTGGGCCACGAAAACAACTTATCGAGATTGATGGTAAACATAAAAGGTTTTATTCATTTTATTTTACTCTTCGCGATGTCATTCTTGTCCGCGACGGTTTCCTTTGCGCAGACCGTTCCCGGAAGCTTCACCTATCAAGGTCAAATCACCAAAGCAGGGGGCGTTCCTCTTGAAGCCAATCCTGTGGTATTCACAGTTCGAATTTATTCGCCCGTGAATGACTGCCTTCTCTACGAGGAGCAACATTCCATCAATATGTTGGGGAGTGAAGGGGCTTTTGCTCTGAATATCGGTGCGGGGATTCGTTCGGGAACTGATTATGAGGACACTTCGTCGGCGCTTCAGATTTTTCAAAACGGGATCACCTTTACCGGAATCTCCACCTGTATCGCCGGGACCACGTACAACGCTTTGACCGGGCACACCCGAAAAGTTCGAGTGAGTTATAATGATGGCACTGGTCCAGTCACACTCGCGCAAGACTTTCATCTTCAAGCGGTGCCCTATGCGTGGTATGCGAACTCCCTCCAAGGATTAACCGCCGCTAACTTTGTGCAGATCAATCCCACCCAAAACATCACCCAGTCAAATCTCGAAAATCTCCTCGGTGGAACGAATTATAATACTCTGTACAACTTAGCCTCTGGAACATCGACAAGCCCGCTCACAATGAATAATCAGCAAATCAAAAATTTAGCCGACCCGACTTTAGCTCAAGATGCCGCGACCAAAAACTATGCGGACACGAAAATTGCCGGAGCGAATATTGACGTGAGCAGTGTCGGCGCTGGCGTCGGGGACGGACGAGTTCTCTCTTGGAACGCAACGTTCAACCGTTGGGAGGCGATCACTCCCGCCTCAATCACTGACTCCACCAAACTTCCCTTAGTCGGTGGAACCATGGCTGGAAGTATCAACATGAATGGGAACTCTGTATTGAATACCGGTCATGTGACAATGCAGAATTTATCGACAATTACCTTAGGGAAATTCAGTAACGCTCAGGAAACAACGCTCGTCGGAACTCTCGGAGTTGGTAACAAGGGAGCGACTTGGTATAACAGCGATACCGATCGAATCATGTATTGGGATGGCAACAGTGCAGAGGTCATCGGAAGTGGTGGCGGTGGAAGCCCCATCGTTGATGCCGATGTGGATGCTGGTGCCGCGATCGCTTGGTCGAAGATTAGTAAAGTCGGTGCCGTGGCCGCCGATGTGGGAGCTGTGGCTACCGGGCGGGCGATCAACACCAACTCAGGATCGGGCTTGACCGGAGGCGGAAATCTATCGGCTGACCGAAGCTTAGCGATCAATACCGATAACACAACATTAGAAGTTTCAACCAACACGCTGCAAGTGAGAGATGGCGGGATTACGAATGCCAAGATCGCGAGCATGAGTGTTGATAAAATCACAAGCGCCGCATTACAGTACTTTAGCTACATGCCTGCGGGAACTGAGTGCGTTAGCGGAGAAGTCCTTAAGTGGGATTCGATCACCGACCGTTGGCTGTGCGGCATGGATTCGTCGGGTGTCTCCGCACACAGCGCTCTCACCGGTTTAACCGCCGATGATCATACTCAGTATGTTCTCCTCGCGGGACGAACGGGTGGACAAAATCTTCGAGGCGGAGTGGCGGCGAGCCAAAATTTAATCTTAGATTCCACGAGTGATAGCACCAAGGGTTCGGTGTTGATTCAGCCCAGTGGCGGGAGTGTCGGTATTGGGACCAGCACGCCGCTCGCATTACTCCATCTAGAATCTAGTGGAGCGTCGACGACGGCGCGAATTCAAAATACAAATGCCAGCGGTGTTTCTCAATTTAGTTTATCTACACTCGCTAAAACATTTAGTGTTGGACCCAACGATGCTGTAGCAAAATTTTATATTTATGATAACACGGCGGGAGCTTCGCGCCTGGCGATCGACTACTCCACAGGAAACGTAGGGCTCGGCACAAGTACCCCGGCCTCTTTGTTAAATATCGCAGGGAATGCATCCGCGCCAGCGTGGACCACAAACGGGATCGGTCTACGACAGAATGCGGCCACTTATACAGATACAACAAGTAGTGGTGCAGTAGGTAACGTCACGATCAATACTTTTCTCACGCCAACGATCGCTGCGACAACCGCAACCAATTATACCCGAGCTTCGGTACTGAGAATTCCATCAGCGCCTGTGGCGGGTACGAACGCAACGATTGCAAACTCCTTCGGTATTGATACGGATGCGCCAACACGCCTCGCCGGGAAAGTTCTCGTGGGCGGCGGACAAGCGTTATCTTCATCTTCGGGCTTACTTAATATTAGTGGGGGAGGAGGACTTTTATCGTCGCCCTCTTGGACCACCAACGGTGTGCACTTTAATTCTGCGGCATCCACCATCACAGACACCAGTGGCAGTGGTCTTATTGCCAATAGAACGACAAACTCCTTCAATCAACCGACCTATGCTTCAACAAATCCTGTCACCGTAACGAACGGCTCCACCGTTTACATTGAAGGCGCTCCGGTGGCTGGCACGAACACAACAGTGACGAATTCGCTCGCTCTTCATGTGGCCTCCGGGAATTCCGCATTTCTAGGCAATGTGGGCGTGGGTACCACAAGCCCTCAGTCTCTCTTGCACGTGAACGGAATTCTTCGAGCGACAGAAGTTTGTGACGAAAACGGCTCCAACTGTAAGGATGTTTCTTCGGGCTGGGGAGCGGGTGGAGATATCGATGGAATTGTCACAGGTGCCGGCTCAGCACTTTCGGGCGGGACTCTCAGTGGTACAGCCACGTTGAGTGTACTCACAGATGCGACGACCATCGAAACCAACGGATCCAACCAGCTGCAAATTCGAGATTCGGGAGTAACGAGTGCAAAAATCGCCGACGGAGCTCTCGTCAATGCAGACATTAATGCCGCAGCGGCCATTGATTGGTCCAAGATTAACAAGACCGGAGCGACTGCCGCCGATGTGGGAGCCGTAGCAACAACGAGAGCCATCAACACAAACTCAGGCTCTGGACTCACCGGTGGTGGAGACCTCACCGCAGATCGTAACATCGCGATGAACGTCGATAATTCCACCATCGAAATCGCCACCAATACGGTGCGAGTGCGCGACGGTGGAATCACCAATGCAAAAATCAATTCGGTGAGTGTTGCAAAAATCTCCTCGGCCGCTGCCGAGTATTTTTCCTACATGCCCGCAGGGACTGAGTGCACCAACGGGTATACGTTGCTTTGGGACTCGACAACGGATCGCTGGTTGTGCGGAGCGCTGCCTACTGCCGTAGCGGTAGTGAGTGACACGGATAACGACACCCGAATCCAAGTGGAAGAATCTGCCGACGAAGACCGAATTCGATTTGATACTGCAGGCACAGAGAGAATGATTATTAATGAATTGGGGAATGTCGGGATTGGAACGTCCAATCCAACAGATCGACTTCAAGTTCGTGGGAATGACGAATCGACCAATATTTCCGTTTATAATAACTCCTCAACGACCACGAGATATCCTCAGGTTGTCGCATTCAATTACGCAGGAGCTACGGCAGGATATCCTGCTTTTTCCCTGGTTAACAGTCGGGGATCTGTAGGAAGCCCATCTCCCGCAACCACGGGTCAGGTTTTGGGCGCTTTAAATTACGTTGGTCGCGGGAGCACAACGAACGTCAATGGCGCCGCAGTT
This sequence comes from Bdellovibrionales bacterium, assembly GCA_019750295.1. Classification (NCBI taxonomy): domain Bacteria; kingdom Pseudomonadati; phylum Bdellovibrionota; class Bdellovibrionia; order Bdellovibrionales; species Bdellovibrionales bacterium. The sequence goes on from JAIEOS010000014.1 coordinate 57,640, forward strand.
GTTGCTAGCGCTGCGGAAACATTTACCGATTCAGCCTCGGGTTCTGATTTAACTCTTTATACGACACCAATTGGGAGCACCACGCTTCAACCACGCATGACTCTTTTCCGTGATGGAAACGTGGGGGTTGGAACTGTAACTCCGTTATTCCCTGTTCACGTTCAAGGTAGTTCATCCACGGGGAACGGGATTGGACTTCGAATTGACAACACCAATTCCGGAAATACAAATTCGTGGTGGCTCGGAGCCGGTGGTTCCACAATACCCTCTGACGCCTTTGCGATTGGTGATGACTCAGCTTATCGATTGACGATCTTATCCAACGGAAATGTGGGTATTGGAACAGCAACTCCCGTTTCACGGCTTGATGTTCGAGACAATGTTACTGTGAATTCCGGTTCATCTTTTAACGGTGATGTTGTTGTGAATCCTTCGTCCGGTGCTACGACCAATTTTTGGGGAATCTATGAAAGCGCCCGTTATGGAAACAATTCACTCAATATGACCACCGGGGGGATTCGAGGCGCAGAGTTTATTGGGGCAAACGCGTCGACAGCTAGCGTGGTTAATACTTATGGGGTCGTCGGAGTTGGCTCTAATTCTTCGAGCGGAACAGTCACTAATTCCTTTGGTAGTCTAGGGTCATCTCGAAACAGTAGCACGGGGACGATAAATAACGCCTACGGTGGTTTTTTTGAAGCGGTGAATACCGGCGGTGGAACACAAACTACTGGTTATGGTGTTTACGTTTCAACTGTCGATGGTACAAATAGATGGGCTGTTTATACCTCGGGGACGACTCCCTCTTACTTTGGTGGGAACGTCGGCATTGGAACGACTGCGCCTGATACCACGTTGGCTGTCAATGGAGCGGTCCGCACGGCGGCAGCTATTGCCAACACAACAGGTCCCATTAATTTTGCGCTGGGGAACTTGCAATACACCACGAATGACTGTGCTGCATACACTTTTCATAATATGAAAAATGGAGCGTCTTATACTTTTGCTGTTCAGGGCACGAATTCAGCACTTTGTTCTTTTACGGCCTATTCCGGCGCTGGAACTGGCTTATTGTCTGTGCGTATGCCACCGGGCCACGGCTCTACGACTGCAGGTGCACATACACTCTATTCGATGATTGTTATGGGCTCCTTTGTTTACGTTTCTTGGATACCGGGATACTAAATGAAATTTATTTTATTTGTATTTTACATTATCTCTCCAATCGTTTTCGCCCAAATGCCGGGCACATCAGGTGTTAGTTTTTTTCATCGAGGGAACATGAAATGTCCAACGGGTTTTGTGGGTGTCCCCGGAAACGTGAATCTTGGGAGTCGAGATTTTTGTGTGATGCAATTTGAAGCCAAAAACGATGGCTCAGGGAACGCAATATCGCAAGCGGCATCGCCCCCATGGACGAATATTTCGGCGACAACTGCATTCAGTAGATGTAGCGCTATATCCGAGGCTGGGTTTACCGGCACATTCGCGTTGATGTCTAATGCCGAGTGGATGACGATTGCGCGCGATGCTGAGCATGTGTCGGTCAATTGGACTGGAGGATCCCCAGGTTCTGGACTCCTCTTTAGGGGAAATGGTTCTGGGAACGGCGTCGAAATTTATGATGGTGCTAATCCAGAGTCGGGCACGGGTCGAAATGCACGCGCGCGTCTGACGTTGTCAAATGGTTCCGTAATTTGGGATCTTGCTGGTAATGTATGGGAATTTCTTGATTGGAGTTCGGCTGATGGTGTCCTGACCGTCGGACCAACAACTTGCAACACAGGTGTTTGGAATGATTTGACTGTCACTTGCCCCGCATTTGCAGCGAATCAGTGGGGACCCGAGGGTTCGTGGACGAATGCGCAAGGAACAGGGCAATGGTACGGAGACTCCGGAGGCGTATTGCGCCGCGGGGGAAGTTTTAATTTTTGGAGTGGAAACGGAATCTACTCTTTGGGTCTTTCTGCAAACGCGTCAACAACTGCGGCAGACTCTGGATTTCGCTGTGTTTACCGTCCTTAAAGAAATCTCACCTCCCAATAGATGGCGACGCGCTTGAGGAAATATTGTTCATCAATGTTTCACTACAATACAAATTGTCTGCGACTTAGGTGGGCAATGTCAGTTATTGATTCTAAATAGAACGTATATATTTAAGTCATTCCAAAAAAGCATCTCATTCTGACAAAAGTCCAATTAAAATTTCGATTTTTGGCCCCTAAGTTCAATTTATTTTAAAAACTGTCGATAAGAGAAGTGTGCGAATTGTTTCAATATTCGCTAATTGTTGAAAGAAGACTGACGAAGTAATGAAGACGCCAAAGTGGACAGATCTTTTTATTCTTTTTTTGATTGTAACCTCTACGGTTATGTCGTCGTCGCACGCACAATCTGTACCAACAAGTTTTGTTTATCAGGGCCAGATCACTAAGACGGGTGGAGTTCCCTTAGAAGCCAACCCGGTGATTTTTAATGTTCGCATTTATTCTCCCACCAATGACTGTTTGCTGTACGAAGAGCAGCACTCGATCAATATGTTGGGGAGCGAGGGGATGTTTTCTCTCAACGTCGGTGGAGGAATTCGCTCGGGTTCTGATTACGAGGACACCTCATCGATTGTTGATATTTTTAAAAATGGAGTGAGTTTTAGCGGGATCACAAGTTGTAGTTCTGGCACCAGCTATAACGCTTTGACGGGTCATACGCGTAAGGTCCGTATTAGCTACAACGATGGGGGTGGGCTCGTAACACTGGCTCAAGATTTCCATCTCCAAACCGTTCCTTATGCTTGGTACGCAAACAGTCTCCAAGGTCTTACGCCTTCGAACTTTGTGCAAGTGAACGCTGGGCAAAACGTCACTCAATCGAATCTGGAAAACCTTCTCGGTGGAACCAATTATAATACGCTTTATAATCTTGCTTCGGGAACTTCGACGACCCCGATCAGCATGAACAATCAGCAGATCAAAAATTTAGCGGATCCCACGCTTCCTCAAGATGCAGCGACAAAGAATTACACCGACACTCGGATCGCGGGAAGCTTAGTCAATCTCGGCGGCGTTGGCGCCGGTATGGGTGATGGACGTGTGCTGGCCTGGAATGCCACTTTAAATCAGTGGGAAGCCATCACTCCAAGTGCCATCACGGATTCCACCAAGCTCCCTCTCGCCGGTGGAACCATGGGCGGCAACATTAACATGAATGGCAATCAGATTTTAAACACCGGTCACATCACGATGCAGTCGTTAGCGACGGTGACGCTGGGAAAATTTACGTCTGCTGAAGAAACTATTCTTGCAGGGACACTCACTGTCGCCAACCGCGGAGCGATGTGGTTTAACAGTACCGATAGCGCTTTAAAGTATTGGGATGGCTCTGCGGTAGTTGATGTTCAAGGTGGTGGTGGCACCATCACGGGCGTGACGGCGGGAACCGGCCTCACCGGAGGCGGAACCACAGGATCTGTGGCGATTGATATCGCAACTGGCGGAATCACTACGACACTTTTGGCGGACAACTCCGTGACGACCAATAAAATCATCGATGGCACTATCATCACAGCGGATATCGCCGATGGTGCGATCACCAATGTCAAAATTGATAGTGTGAATGTCTCTAAAATTGTGAACGGTCCTGGAGATTATTTTGCCTACATGCCGGCGGGATCCGCCTGTGCCGATGGCGATGTTCTTAAGTGGGATAACTCAAATAACCGCTGGATCTGCGGTAGTGATAATAACTCGGGTGATATTACAGCGGTCAATACGTCTGGTCCAATTACCGGCGGCGCAACAAGTGGTGCCGTCAGTTTAGGACTAAATTACGATACAAATACTTTAAATGTAAATGGCGCAAATGAATTAGAAGTCAGAGCCGCGGGAATTAGCGCGACTCAACTTGCGGCGAACGCGGTGACAACAGCAAAGATTTTAGATGCGAATGTCACAACTCCAAAAATTGCCGATGATGCGGTGACCACCGCGAAAATACTTGATCTCAATGTCACCAACGCGAAGATCTCCTCCGTCGGTGTCGAAAAGATAACGAGTTCGGTGGGTCAATGGTTGACGTATCTGCCGAACGGGGCGGCTTGTGCTAATGGTGAAGTTCTAAAGTGGGACAACTCCAATTCGCGTTGGATTTGCGGAACAGATATTACGGCCACCGGAGATATCGAGGGGATCAGCACCTCGGCCCCCCTTTCTGGAGGCGCAGCGAGCGGAACGGTGTCTCTCGCTTTAAATTATGACAATACGACGATCGGCCTTAATGGATCAAATGCTCTCGCAGTGCGAGACGCGGGGATTGGCGCCAATAAATTAGCGGCCGATGCGGTGACGTCCTCAAAAATACAGGATGGTTCTATCGTTAATGCGGATATCAACGCCGCAGCCGCAATTGCATGGAGCAAAATCGATAAGACGGGAGCTTCGGCATCAGATGTGGGAGCGGTTCCGACGACTCGATCTGTAAATACAAACGTGGGCTCAGGACTTACGGGCGGCGGCGATCTGTCAGCGGATAGAAACCTCGCGGTGAACACAGATAATTCGACTCTTGAAGTGGCGACCAACACGTTAAGAATTAGAGACGCCGGAGTCACTGGTGTAAAGTTGGCCGCTGATTCGGTCACCAGTGCGAAAATTGTTGACGGTACAGTTGCGACCGCCGATATCGGGAATTCGCAAGTCACTGATGATAAAATAGATACAGTTTCGGTCAGTAAAATTACAAGCGCGTTGGGGCAATACTTAACTTATAATCCCAACGGTGGAGCTTGTGCTATAGGAGAAGTTCTCAAGAGAACGGTCAATGGCTGGGAGTGCGGTACAGATAGCTCAGGAGTCTCCGCGCACTCGGCGCTAACAGGGTTGAGCGCAGATGATCACACGCAATATGTCATGCTTGCAGGTCGAAGTGGTGGTCAGAATCTTCGCGGCGGTACCGCTGCCAGCAATAACTTAACGTTGGAATCGACAAGCGACGCAACAAAAGGTTTTGTGCTCCTGCAACCTAATGGCGGGAACGTAGGTATTGGGACCTCAAGTCCGGTCAATCGATTAGAGATACAGCCGAGTCTAAATAATGATGGCGTGAATGTGCTTCGGCTGGGTGCCGGAAACGCCAACGGAGCCGCGTGGGGATATAAGGTTCAAAATTCGACAGTCAGCGACGTTCTTCATCTTGGTTTCTCGAGTTCCAACTATTCCACGGGCGGCTCAGCGCCTTGGATAGGTGACGCCAACGCATTTCTTTATTTTCCTATCGGTTCAGACTTTAGAATCGGAAGTAACGTGGGCTCCACTCCGTTTGTGACCGTGAATTCAACAGGTAATGTGGGGATTGGAACAGCCAATCCCACCAATGGAAAACTTGAAGTCGTAGGAACTGCTTATGCATCGGGAGGTTTTGTTCTTCCTGATGATGGCTTTTTGTACTGGAGAAGTGGTGATGGCAGTACCGGGATAAGAGGAAATAGCACGAGCGATATATTATCGATTCAGACCACTGGAGTTGAGAGACTGAGAGTGGATTCAACAGGTAATGTGGGT
>JAIEOS010000015.1 GCA_019750295.1 Bdellovibrionales bacterium
TTAAAAACCAACCCGCACTCTCGAAGACATTTGGTCATCGCTTACAATCCGAGTGACGTAGACACGATGGCACTGCCTCCTTGCCACGCGTTCTTTCAGTTTTATGTGAGCAACAAGGGCTTATCCTGTCAGCTTTATCAGAGAAGCGCCGATGTGTTCTTAGGAGTTCCGTTTAATATCGCGAGCTATGCCCTTCTGACAATGATGGTCGCGCAGGTGTGCGGCTTACGACCTTACGAATTTGTCCACACTTTGGGAGATGCCCATTTGTATTTGAATCACTTGGATCAAGCTCGCTTGCAACTTTCTCGAGAGCCTAAACGAGCGCCAAAGATGATTTTAAATCCAAAAATTAAGGACATCTTCGAGTTCCGATACGAAGACTTTACGTTAGTGGATTACAATCCTCATCCTCGCATAACGGCAGAGGTTTCAGTTTGATCAGCCATATTGCGGCCGTCAGCAAAAACGGTGTTATCGGGAATAAAGGTGAATTGCCATGGCATTTGCCGGAAGATCTTAAGTATTTTAAAGCTAAAACTTTAAATCGCGCCATCATCATGGGACGAAAAACGTTTGAGTCTTTAGGTAAGCCTCTTCCTAAAAGATTAAACATCGTTGTTTCGAGAGACCCTGATTATCAAGCCGAAGGCTGTCGCTCGTTCACGAGTGTTCAAGATGCGATCGCGTTCTGCAAAGACTCCCGTGAATGGAGCGAAGAGATCTTTATCGTCGGCGGTGGGGAAATTTATAAACACACCTTAGATATGGCGGATCGATTATATCTCACACTCATCGATAAAGAATTTAACGGCGATGCCCGCTATCCTGACTGGAATAAAGATTTTAAATTAGTGAGCGAAGACAAACGATCCGAAAATGGCGTCGATTATTCGTTTTGCATCTTCGAACCCAAATAATTTTTACGGATTTTTTAAGTTCCCGTTATGATCGAGCTGAAAGTGATTCGCTCTTTGGACCACTTGCTCGAACACCGAATGAATCCCTTGACCCAACTCATGATTTCTTTGAGCCGGCGAAGCCGGAACTCGGGGCTGTACCTGCGCATAACGAGCATCCACACGGCCACGGATTCGCGAAAATAGAGTTTGTGAGGATGGGCCCTTGACTTTTTTACTCGCCGGAACTGCCGAAGGAGAACGTCCATAGGTACTCGGTCGATAGGAGGAAACGGCAGCGGGTGGCCGATGATACTGGCTATTAAAACCTGGCAAATACGTTCGCGACTGTGCGGGCGCACTCACTGCACCACTTCGACTCGCACTTGGACGTAGAGGTGTTGGCGAAACCGATCCGCCTTGAATCGCCGGCGCTCCCGCTGTTTCCTGAAAACTTCCACCACTTCCTGAGCTCATTCTGCCTGTGCCCTCGCTCGCCGAGGTCGCTCGTCCAGCCGACCCTGAAGAGGATCCGCCCCCGCCACTTCCATCGGAGCTCACTCCGTCGGAAGCCGCTGAAATCGCTCCACCGAGAGCCGAGGAGTTATTAAACGAAATGCTCGAAGGATCTACTTGCTGTTGGGGCATGGTGGGAAGTTCACTGCCGCCCATTTCACTGCGCGAAGCGGTCGATGTGTCTGGAATATAAAAACTCGGACCCGAAGATTCGGAGGGAGCTAAAGTTGGAGATGCCGAAGGACTCGGTTGGGCCTGAGCATTCGAAGGAGGTGCTGTCGGAGAGTCTGCGGGAGCTGTCGCGGGATTAACATCTTGAGGCGGTGGATTCAAATGCGCAGGGCGAACCGGAGGTAAGGGCACATGCGGCGCCGGAGTAGGTTGTTGAGGTCGTGGAATCGGAGTCGGTCCCACCACAGGCAAAGGAGCGGCGGCCGGAGATTCAACGGGCGCAGGTGCCGTCGACGCCGGATTCACATCGTAAAAACCCTGAGGCTCAGGAAACTGCTGCTGCACCAATGGAGCCACGTTACTGCCCGGGATTTGACTTTGGAGAGTCGTGCATTTGTTTTTTAGACTCGCGAGGAGTCTTCGCTCGTCCCCACTACAATCATTTTCTGACAGAGCTGTGCAACTGGATACACATTGTTTGAAGCGAACATCCGTAACGCAGTCGTGGGGAGTGTCTCGACTGGCCATCACGCAAAACGTACTGTAATCGATATTTTTTCCACAGCGTCGGAGCTTACGTGTACATGTTTCGCCTGTAGACCCCTCTCTGTTGTTAGCATCATCATCTTCGCTTTTTTCGCGAGCTCGACGCGCTTCCTCGTTAATAGGTTCGGGAGCGGGAGGCAACGGAGTGAGTGAAGGGGACGTTCCTTGAGATTGGCCACTGACAGGAAGGCCGGTTATCGTCCGAGGCGGTAAACCTAAGTTTCCACCTGACGGAGCGGCCGCATAGCTCTCCATAGAAATGAAAAAAATGAACCATCCGATGATCAACAAAAACGTACCCCTAAGATCCAAGTTTTATTTTATGGCTGAGAGTCCCCGGTCAGCACCGAACTTGGATTTCGTGTTTCTCTTTCAAAATAATTTTCAACGTTACAAAAAATTGTACTTAAGCAACTCATGCCACCGGCAGGAATAAATCCTGAAAAACGATTGGTCGCACTGGTGGCTCGCTGTGAACCGAACAATCGGCCGAGAGCTTGGGAACTCTCATCGGTTTTCTTCACGTACTTTGCGGGAGGAGGAGGCGGTGTCGACTTCACGGCACCTCTTACTGGATTACTCATACTGCCGCCGGCTCCATAAAATGAATTGCGTCCGATACCTTGAAGTTGCTGTGCCAGTGGTGATCCACCAAATCCTCCGGGCCCCCCTTTTTTAGATCCACCAGGAGAAACTCCGCCACCACCACCAGCGAGTCCGCCGCCTCCACCGCCACCCATGGGTTGAGCCGGAGGCTGATTCCCACCGCCACCACCACCGCTTCGGCCTCCGCCGCCGATACCCTCGGGCCCCATAAACGGTGTGTGATCGCTATATGCAGGAGCTCCTCCACCACCGTAACCACCTCCGACAGCGTCGGAAGCGTAGTTCACGTTCGGCTGAGGACCACTTTGTCCAAATTGAATGGCTGACGGATCTGAATTGATATCTATGCTAGGAGTGCTCGCCGCTCCCAATCCCGCCGCCATACCGGCGCCAAAAGGATTCGGGGCATTCGCTTGAGGAGTTTCTGTGGGCCGAGGGGTCGCGGCGGTATTTGCTTGGGGATCAGGTCGTGGCGTTGCTGCCTCATCCGGTGTTCCCTCCCGACGCCGATCCGCAGGAGTTGTCGGTGTCGTCGAAGCTGTCCGTGGGGTGGGATTGCCTAACTGGGCCGTGCATGCGCGCAATGCCTCTTGAACGGCGTTTCGATCTAAAGCTGTTGGCAAAGCTTGATTACAAGTGTCCACACAACTTTTTGCACTTTCACCGGTGTGAGGGCCGATGGCACCAGCGATACAATTTGTCTCTTGAGAGGAAAGAGCGGCGCTCCTACAAACTTGAAGGTTTCGACTCATTGTATTGTAGCTCACATGCTCTGATGTGACTGAACAGAGCCGGATACAATTTGCGGCCTCTGCGGTATTTCCGTTTTGAACTTCTATTGCAGAATTCGCACAAAGCACATCATCACTGAGGGTATCATTCGCCGAAGATCCTGAAGAGAAGAAAATTAAGATCCAATAAATGGAAAAACGCAAGAGAGTCCCCATGTTTTAATTCTATGACAAAACCTGGAAAACTCTGAGACATCTTTGAGAGATGTCTCAGATTGGTACACGAAATTAGCGTCCGACGCCTCTCTCGGTTTCTGGGCTATTCTGAATCTCTTCGCCATCGGAAGTACGGCATACAGCTCTTTCGAGCTCGAACTTCCCACCCTGAACCACATCATGTAAACATGCATATTGAGGTTGTGAACTAGGTCCGCCCGAGATACCGTGGTTCAACCGTACAAAACGATTATTCGTTGTTACACTTCCCGACTGGCGAGAGCAGTTTGGAATTTCATCAGATCTCATATTTGTCGGTAATCCATTTAAAACTTCAACGTTGTAACAGCGGCCGCTTTGTTTGTCCTTCGCGATATATTTGCCTGCCTCATTCGCAAAACTATCGATATTTACAGACGTGGCTCTCGTCGATTCACACTTCGGAGAATAGTTGCTTGTTACTCTTGGACGTCTCTCAGAATCGCGCTCACTTCGGCTTTCAAAGTTTGTTTCTTTAAAGCAGTTCTCAAGACGCTGACGACGGGCATTCATATTTGCAGGGCGGCTGCTAAGAGCGGCTTCCATCTTTGTTCGGAAATCCGCAGGGGAACTTGCGCAGAAGACGCTCTTAAACTCAGAGCTATTTAAACCAAAAAACTCCTCAAACTGGCGTGTTTCTGCTGCAGATAAATTCGTATTTCGCTCCACCTTTTGCACGATTCTCATCAAATCACCGCGCTGATCATTCAATGCACCTTCGATCTGTTGAGACGTCACTTCCTCTGCCGCAGCTACACTTCCAGCCCCGCGACTCGTACACATATCTAATGTGACCTTCTGACCATGACACTTTTGACCCATTCCACCAAGTTCCGAAGCCTTGGTCGCGTAAAGTTCATTCGAAGGATCTTCTGGCTGATTTAAATTTTGCGAAACTCCAAGACAATTTTCAAATGCGGTCTGCGCTGCCGCACAAGCCGCATTGCCCGTCGGTCGCGCTGGTCGATTGGTACAAATACCCACGGTCCGCATGATTTCTCCACTTGGACGACCTTTAGAATCACAAGAAGCGGCAGCCATACGGATGAGTCTGTTCCAAACGGGATCCATATTTTTTCCGACCCCATAAGCATTCATACGCGCATCTTCGCAACCTGATCCTCTGTCATCGAGGCTAGATGCCGGAGTCGCCTGAGCGGTGGCTGGAGTTGTCGCTCTTGCGGGACGTCCATTGATGATGTTATTGCGTGCGACCATCCCCTGACACATAGCTTTGTGATGACCCTCGGAGCAGTAACTTGCAAGTTGAGCCGTGTCGGCATCAAGAGCTCTTCGTAATGGGGCGCAATTCGCAGGAGGACTGGGTTGACCACAACGTCTCACCGCTTGCGCGATGCGAGCAGGTCCACCGCCGGCTTCGGCAGCGATACGACATTGACGAGTAGCTGTGCGACGACCATTATTTTCTGTACTGTAGCAAAAACCTTTATTATTGGAACCGACGCCGAACACTAAAGAACAACGAGCTTGATTGGCGCCGCAGGAAAAAAGTTCCGGGGCTGCAGATGCCGGAGGGGCTCCAGTTCCGCAAGCCGCTTGGTTTGCAGTTCGATAAGCAATACCGCCATTAAAGCAGAAGTAATCGGCCGCGTAGGCTTCTTCGATCAGGAGCAATGTTTCCCAAAGAGCGGCTTTCTTGCCCGATTTGCTATTCGCCGCTTCGATCTCTTCAAAGAACTGAATGTATCCTTTGATGTAATTCAACTGATCAGATTCTGATAGCTTTTGAAAAGCCTCCCAGTTGAACTTTACTGCGGAGTAATTATCCTTTACTTTGGCGCCGGCGGTGCTTAAGCCAAAGACTACTAGCAAAATCGTCGTTAAGAGTCTCATCATTTTCATTCCTCTTTTCCTTAGTCTCTTAAAGATCTATCGTCTGGAATATTTTTGTCCGCAGACATTCAACTTTCCGCAAATTTAAGTCGATGAATTCCCCAGATGCCTGCATCAATCAGATACAGTCTAACAAAAATCGTCATCTTTTTGAGAAAAAAATAAAGGTAGTCTAGCGCGCGTCTCAGTTTGAGACGGATTCACTCAGGCCCAGGTGAGCTCGGCATTGGTCGGGCTTTTTGCTATCGAAAGCCCAAGCACTAAACGTTTGTCGGGCTCTTTCGATGATTCTGCGCTTCTTTTCATCTTTAGGAAGCTTCTTACTAATAGATAGCGGAGGAAAAAGACCAAAGTTAATGTTCGTAGGCTGAAAGTTATCCTTGTCCTCTAATGTGATAGCGGCCAAAAGCGCACCCATTGCCGTTTCTCGGGGAGGAGGATTAAATGTCTCGTCTTTTATCTTTTGGTCTAGGAAGCCTGCGACCAATAGACCTATACAAGCAGACTCAAAGTATCCTTCGACTCCGGTGATTTGCCCCGCGAAAAACAAAAGTGGGTCTTTACGGCTGGAGAGGTCTGGCGAGAGTCTGCGAGGAGAATTGATGTACATGTTGCGGTGAATACTTCCGAGCTTTAAGAATTCGGCATTCTCCAGGCCCGGGATCATTCTGAAAATTCTTTTTTGCTCGGGATATTTCATCTTGGTTTGAAATCCCACGATATTAAATGCCGTGCCCTCTTTATTATCCTGGCGCAACTGAACCACGGCGTGGGGCCAGCGCCCTGTTTTGGGATCATCTAATCCTGAGGGCTTCATCGGACCAAATCGTGGCGTCTCTCTCCCTCGCTCCACCATCGCTTCGATCGGCATGCAGCCATCAAAATAAGGTGTGTTTTTTTCGAACTCCTTCGGCTCCACTTTTTCGGCTCGCTCGATTTCGTCGATGAATCTTTCGTACTGTTCTTTGTTGAGAGGGCAATTTATATAATCGTCCGTCCCATTTCCCCAGCGACTCGCCTTCCAAGCGATAGACATATCAATCGAATCTTCGGAAACGATCGGCGCGATGGCATCAAAGAAATACAAAAATTTGTCGCCAAAATGATCGAGCATCGATTGAGCCAGAGCTTCACCAGTCAGGGGGCCCGTCGCGACGACACACGGACGAGGGACCTGATCTAAACTTGTAACCACCTCGGATTTAAACTGAATGCGGGGATGATTTCTTAAAACTTCGTCGACACTTCTCGCGAAGACTTCGCGATCCATTCCAAGAGCTTGGCCAGCGGGAACTTGGGCCGCTTTCGCCTTTTCCAAAATGAGAGATCTTAATTGTCCCGCTTCCCACTTGAGTTGCCCCGAGGGCGACGACTCCGACTCGCTACCAAAGGAATTGGAGCAAACCAACTCTGCGCAATGGGGACTTTTGTGCGCCGGTGTCATAACCTGGGGACGCATTTCGTAAATTATAACGTTATAACCCCGCTCTGCCAGTTGATACGCACATTCTGAGCCCGCAAGACCAGCGCCCACCACATGGACCGTATCAAATGTTTTATCTTGCGAAATCATATGTTATGTATCCTCTGTGAAAAAACGCGAATCCATAAAACCCGCGACCGCAGCGGATGTCCTACAAAGAGTTTTTGAAAATAGCAAGTCTCCTTTGGCAGATGGATTTACCCGCTATAAGCTCGAAGGAAAGTGGTCCTCCATTGTAGGACCTACAATTGGGAAACACAGTCGGCCGGTCGGCTACGATCGTGGCCGCCTCGTCATCGAAGTCACCAACTCTGTTTGGCTCAACGAGATCCGATTTTTACTTGATGAAATTAAAATTAAAGTGAATGCTCACATAGGACATAATTGGGTGGATTTTATACAGTTAATCCATAAATAAAACAGACACATTTACGTCACTGACTCTACCCCTCTATGGGCAATAATTGTCACTCCAAGGTTTATACACTCCTACAATTCTTTTAAACCAGGTCTTTATCTTGCAACAACCCGGGTGGATTCATTTTATTCATTAAGAGGTTGCCCATGAAACTAAAACATTCCATCGAAAGCCAGCTGCAGGAAATCGTGTTTTTCTTTAGCTTAATGCTCGCATTCTCGTTATTTTTGAGCGGGGTTTTTTATCTGACCTTATCAACAGAGAGCCTCACTTACATCCTTGGTTCTTTTGGAGCCGCGCTTGACGCTGGTTTATTTTCGCTTTTAGGTTATGCGTTCTTCTATTTAACCGTGATCTCTCTCCATATGGGTTACATCACGAACTTTCATGTTTTTAGTTTTCGAGATTTTAAACTTCAGGGATCTTTACTTGGGTTATCATTATTAGCTCACGCGATTATCATGGTTCTTTTCGCTGTGACCCTATCGGTCATTCAAGTCTTCCTCGAAATCCCAGCCACAGTGTCTTTGAAGTATGGCTCTGGTGGATTTGTGGGTCTTCACTTAGGGCATCTATTATATTCCGGCCTAGGGCTCTACGGCTCAATCCTTCTTTTAGCCTTAGGAATGATCTCCGCGGCAGTCATCGCTGGATTTTTTGAACTGACCGAAGTGTTCTCGGCCATTAAATCCGCAGCGATTTTATCACGCAATGCCTCCATTAAAGGATTTAAAACTGCGAATACGTCGTTGCTCAATGGTTTGCAGTTTCTATTGCGAGGGAACGAAATTTCGGAAGCCGTCGTCAACTCTCCCGCACACACCGGCAAATGGATTTCGAACTCATGGCACAAAGCTACAGATCACTTTCACATCTATCGCCGCGATGAAGAAACTCAAGACGTAAAAAAAGAAGAAAAAAAAGTAGAAGTTAAGAAAAAAGACGTTAAAAAAGAAATCAAAAAAGAGTCTAAAAAGGAAATCGTCAGAGATCTTAAAGAAGTCGCTAAGGACATCAAAAAAGAAAAAAAATCTTCTGCAAAATTGGAAGAGAATATTTCTGTAAAATCAGCGGCGTCTCAAGGTTTCCAGAACACTCTGAACAGCCTTAAGAAATTGTCTAGAATGGATAAAATGCTTATGGACAAGATGGCTTCTAAAACCTCTGCGACTAAAATTGCCAGCAAAAGCAAAGCTCGCAAGAAATAAACTCCGTCGCCCTGAGCGTAGCGAAGGATCTCACGAGATTCTTCGCTCGCGCTCAGAACGACTGGCATCAACTAAAAAGGCGACCTCGAGTCGCCTTTTTTATTTGCGCGCTTTGATATCGAAACTATTCGACGGTGACCGATTTGGCTAAATTTCTCGGCTGATCCACGTCGTAACCTAAAACGTCGGCCACGTGGTAGGCCATTAGCTGCAGAGGAATCGTCGAAAGAATACCGGTCGTCGACCAATGGCTCTCGGGGAGCGAAAGATAATGCAAGCTCAGTGCTTTTAAAGCCTCATCATCGCCAGTTCCGATAGAAATGATCTGCCCACCTCGGGCTTTCGCCTCTTGCAAGTTGCTCATCGTTTTTTCGTAATGTTGATCCTTAGGGCAAATCACCACCACTAGCATATTCTCGTCGATCAGCGCCAAAGGACCGTGCTTCATCTCGCCTGCGGCATAGCCTTCGGCATGCATATAAGCCAGCTCCTTAAGCTTGAGCGCCCCTTCCATAGCTATCGGGTAGCTGGCGCCACGCCCAAGATAAAGAAAGCCCTTATACTTTTTAAAAGCATCCGAGGTCTTCGCGAAGAATTTATCGTAAGACAACACCGCTTCCATCTGACTGGGAAGAGCTAATAGATTTGCAATGAGTATTTTATCTTCACCGGGCGGTAAAGTGTCGCGCAGAAGCCCTATCTTAACCGCCAAAAGATTAAGTACCGTCAACGTGCTGATCAGCGCTTTTGTACTCGCTACGCCAATCTCCACGCCCGCATGCATGTATACATGCGCGTGAGATTCGCGATCTATCGTCGATCCTTTGGTGTTCGTGATACTTAAAACTTGAGCGCCGGCCTCTTTCGCCTGTCGAAGGACGGCGAGCGTATCCGCTGTTTCTCCACTCTGCGAAATCACGATCACTAACGATTTTTGGGGAATCACTGGCTCGCGGTAGCGAAACTCACTCGCAAAATCAATCTCCACCGGAACTTTTGCGAGCTTTTCGATAATATACTTTGCATACATGCCCGCGTAGTAACTTGTCCCACAGGCTAAAATAAATATGCGTTCTGCATTTTTTAAATCTGCATCGCTAAACGTGGAGCTTTGCATCGGACCGACATGTAAATCATCCATCTTTACTTTTTGAGAATCCAGATCCACGTAATTTTGTAACACCGACGAAACCGACTTCGGTTGCTCAAAGATTTCCTTAAGCATGTAATGCTTAAATCCTTTCTTTTCCGCCTCTTCGGCTCCCCAATTGATCGTCGTCACTTTCTTTTGAACTTCTTCACCATTCGCTGCGAAGAACGTCATTTTATGATCTTCAACGTGAGCCACTTCACCATCCTCGAGGTAAATGACTTTGTTGGTATAGGGAAGTACGGCGTGCGCATCACTCGCCACAAAAGTTTCTTGCTCGCCTAAGCCCACTAAGAGTGGCGGCCCGTTCTTAAAGGCGACGAGGTGGCCCGGTTGTTCGTCCCAGATCACAAGAATCGCGTAAGCGCCCCGTAAAAGAGGTATCACTTTTTGGACCGCCTTCAAAAGATCTGGAGTGATTTTAAGTTCCCGCGCCACCAAATGCGCGACCACTTCGCTATCCGTGTCGGAGGCGAAGGAACTTCCCGCCTTTACCAATTCCTCTTTGAGCTCATTATAGTTTTCTATAATTCCATTATGAACCAGGCAGACACCATCAACAGTGTGAGGATGAGCGTTGCGCTCCGACGGAATGCCGTGAGTGGCCCAGCGCGTGTGACCAATTCCCAAATTTCCATGGAGCTGCTCTTTTTTGAGTTTCTCCTCGAGAGCGCTCAACTTCCCCTTGGCTCGCACCACACCAATGTGTGACCCATCTAGAATGGCCACGCCAGCACTATCGTAACCGCGGTATTCAAGCTTTTTTAAACCGTTGACTAGAACTTGCGCCGTGTCCTTAGGGCCGTAATATCCAACAATCCCGCACATATGTTATTCTTTCTCTGAATCTCGTTCAGACTGAGGCTGAGGCTTCACGTAATTCTCTTTAACGATTTGTTTACCGCGAGCCACTGCCAACGCATTTTCCGGAACATCTTTAGTGATCGTGGAACCTGAGCCAATCACCGCATTGTCGCCAATGGTGATGGGAGCCACAAATTGAGTATCGCTTCCGACGAAAACATTTTTACCAATTTTAGTGACGTACTTCTTTTTATCGACCGCGTAATTACAAGTGATCGTCCCGCACCCAATATTCGTATCTTCGCCGATTTCGGCATCACCAAGATAAGTGAGGTGACCCGCTTTGGACCTGGCCCCCATGCGTGCCTTCTTGAGTTCCACAAAATTCCCAATGTGAGCCTCTGCACCGATATCAGTGCCCGGGCGAAGTCGAGCGTAAGGGCCCACGGTCGCTTTAGTACGGACCAAAGATTTTTCAAGATAAGATCCCGCACGAATTTGCGCCGCCTGCTCAATCAAACAATCTTGAATAAACACATTCGGCTCAATCACACAAAAAGGACCAATGGCGGTCTGCCCTTTGAGAAAGGAGCCGGGATATAAAACACTCCCCGCTCCAATCATAACTTCCGATTCGATGTAAGTGGCCTTCGGATCGATGATGATCACGCCAGCTTCCATGGCCTTGCGGGCGTTGCGTTTAAAAATCCAGCGCGAGGCCTCAGAAAGCTCCTGTTGAGTATTTACACCCATCGCCACATGCTTAGGCGCAGGGATCGCCGTCACTCGCTTCCCTGCTTCCACGCAGGCCGATACGATGTCCGTCAGATAGTACTCATTCTGCGCATTTTGATTTTTAATTCCTGGAAGATAAGTTTTTAAAATGTCTGCTTTGACCAGATAAATTCCGGTGTTGATCTCGCGAATCTTGAGGGTCTCTGCCGAGGCATCTTTGGCTTCGACAATCGCTTTAATGTTTTCGTAATGACGAACGATACGGCCAAATTTTCCAGGATGCTTTAATTCTACGGTGACAACGCTCAGGTCGGCGCCACTTCTGTCGAATTTTTTTATGATCTCTTCGAGATCTTTCCCTTCGATCAAAGGATGATCGCCGTTAATGATAAGAACAGTTCCTTCAAGGCTCTCGATATTGACCGACTTTACCGCATCCGCCGTGCCCAACTGCTGTACCTGACGGTGACAGGAAATTCCTTGGGGCTCCAACATCGGACGAACTAGATTTTCACCGACACCCACAACGGCACGGATCTCCTGAGGACGCAAGCTGCGTACAGCCTCGATTACATATTGAATCATCGGTCGCCCGGCAATCGGGTGCAAGACCTTTGGTAAGGGGGACTTCATGCGCTGGCCTTGGCCTGCGGCTAGAATAATGGCTGTTAATTCGCGTTGTTGGGTATTGGTATTTGTCATTCGAGACAAATTACGAAAACTCCTCGGGAGAGTCAATTCAAGATCTTGCTCTCTCGAGGGGAAACGGGAATAATCAAAAAGTGGCTCCAAGTGAAATCCAGTACATTTTCGACCGTACACCTCCACAAAAAGATTGGGATGTCGTCACAAAAAATGTGACACAATTACAACACCCTGTTTTTACGGCGGAGCCTTTGCTATTGATCATCGAGGGGTCCAAAACTCATAGTGCCAAAATTGAGGCTTTACTCTCCGAAGTGCGGGATAAAAAATTCCAAACCCAGGTCATTTTCTTCAATTGCCAACTTCCGCAGGAAAAACTGGTGGAGCTTTTTAACATCATTAAGCCACTGAGTATCACCTTTAAAAATGACCCGACGGAGCTCGAGAAAAATATTAACCGCGCCTTTGAAACGGTGCGAGAGCTCCAACAGACAAAATCTCTCGTCGAGCTCTTTAACGATCAAAACAAAGAACTCAAAAAAATCTCGGTCGACCTTGAGGCCAAGATCGAAAAGCGGCAAGCCCACTTACAAGAGGCCAAACAGAAACTTTCGGTCACCAACAAAAAAAACATGTTTCTCCACAAGTGCTTGCTGGCCATTCACAGTGCCGAGACCATCTCGGATCTCGAAGTGATTGTCACTTCCAACTTGAGAGAGTCCATGAATCTCTCCTGGTTTAAAATCGAATTCAGTTACAATGTTTCCGAAATGAGTGTTGAAAAAAATCCGTATTTAAGCTCGTACCGAATTCCTATCCTTCGCGACCAAATCAAATACGGCGATCTTGTCTTCGCTCGTGAAGGTAAAGATATGGAACCTTTCAAAAAAGAAGAGAAGCAACTGTTAAATCTTCTCGGCGAGGGAATCATTCTCAGCGTCGATAAACTTCTCCAGATCGAAAAAAACAACGAACTCCAGTACCAGTGGCAATCGACTTTTAACGCCATCTCCGATCCTGTTTGTCTGATCGACGAGAACTACAATCTGACTTCTGCCAATCAAACTTTTTTACAAAGGAGCGGACTACGATCCATCGAAGGCGTCAAATGTTACGAGGCTCTTTTTAAGCGAACCAGTCCCTGCGTGGATTGCCATCGCGGCAATCACTTCCGCCTTCGCGACCAGCAGGACTCCTCGCACATGTATGATGTTTTTAGCCAGACCATGCAAATCGACTATCAGAAAAATTATTTCCATCTCTATCGAGACATCTCCCGACAGCTGGGTCTGGAACGACAAATTGTGGAATCGGCGAAAATGGCAGAACTCGGAACAATCGGAAGTAGTATCGCCCACGAACTTAATAACCCACTCGGTGGTATGTTAAATTTTATTCAGCTCATTCGAATGGACTTAAGTAAGGACGATCCGCTTTACGAGGATATTATTGAGATGGAAAAGGGCGCGTTGAAGTGTAAAGATATCGTTCAGAATCTTTTGAACTTTACTCGTCACGGAAGTCTGGGTGAGGCTCAAGACCTCTCGCTGATTGAGGTGGTCCACCGAGCTATTCTCATTACCGAACTCCGCACTCGCGCCCTGGGAATTAAAATTGATTTACAATGGCCCGAAGAAAAAATTATGGTCCATGGACGATTCAACCCATTAGCGCAGGCAATCTGTAATGTTTTACAAAATGCCTACGAGGCCATTCTCACCCGAAGAAAGAAAGAGGAAACGTTTCCAGGGACAATATCCGTCAATCTTCGTGAGGAGGCTTCCGGCTACACATTGCGAATTATCGACGACGGAGCTGGCCTGGACGAAAAAATTGTTCATCAAATTTTTGACCCTCTCTTCTCCACCAAAGATCCAGATCGTCACTCAGGACTGGGCCTTACACTAGCCCAACAGATTCTCTCGGAACACCAAGGTCTGCTCGTCGTAACTCCTCAGAAAGACGGCAAAACCTGCTTCTGTCTTTGCTTTCCGAGAATCGGTTAAAAAAATATTTCACATTTTTTTGACGGTGCCAAATTGACACAGTCAAAACATTCACCTACTATTTTAAGTATGTCTCGAAGGAGCTCGAGACCTCCAAAAAACAAAATGAAAAATTCCAGGAAGGAATTAAGTAATAATGAATCCCATCAAAATTCTTGTTGTAGATGATGATCAGACGTTGCGCGCGGCACTCTTCAGGATCTTCAGTCGTAAAGGTTTTCAGGTCATCACCACGTCTTCCATGAAGGAAGCCGAGCATGTGATCACGAACGAATCGCAGATCGACTTGGCTCTATTAGATATCAAGTTGCCCGATGGAGATGGGATCGAAATCCTTAAATTAGTGAAACAAAAGTATAACGACACACCCGTGATCGTTCTTACTGGGTTTGGTTCGGTGGATCTTGCCGTTGAGGCCACAAAACTTGGCGCTTATCATTTTATGACGAAGCCGTTTAATATTGAGGAACTGAACCTTTTGACAGATAAGGCCTTGTCGCACACTCGACTCATGACCGAGAACGAGCGTTTAAAGAGCCAACTTTATAGTAAGTACCGCTTTGACAACATTATCGGCCAGAGCGAAAGCATTCAAAAGGTCTTGAAACTCGTTGAGAAGGTTGCAGATTCGGATTCCACAATCTTAATCACCGGCGAAAGCGGTACCGGTAAAGAACTCATCGCCAAAGCCATTCACTACAACTCTCCTCGTGCGGCCAAGTCGTTTGTCCCTATTAACTGCGGCGCAATTCCCGGGGAACTCTTAGAAAGCGAACTTTTCGGTCATGTCAAAGGGGCCTTCACTGGAGCTATCAACAATCGTCAGGGTCGATTCGAACTCGCCAATCATGGTTCAATATTTTTAGATGAAATCGGCGACCTGAGTATGAATTTGCAAGTGAAACTCCTGCGCGTTCTGCAAGAGCGCCGGTTCGAACAGGTGGGAAGTTCAAAAACGACCGAAACCGATGTTCGAGTCGTAGCGGCGACAAATATTAATTTAGGAGAAGCCGTTCGTGATAATAAGTTTCGCGAAGATCTTTACTATCGTCTTAATGTTATTCCTATATTTATTCCTCCCCTCCGCGAGCGAAAGACCGACATCCCTATTTTGATTCAGCACTTTATTACCTCTTTTAATTCAAAAAAAGGTTCTCGCATTACGGGAGTCTCCGATCTAGCGATGCGCACATTGATGGATTACGGGTGGCCGGGAAATATTCGCGAGTTAGAAAACTTTATCGAACGCGCGAGTATTTTAAAACGCGAAGGAATGATCGATATCGAGGATATTCCTGACCATTTTGGAACAAACATGCAAGGCGCTTATCATGCCCTTCCAACAGACATCCCCGAAGATGGTATCGATTTTAATTCCGCCATCGATACTTACGAGAACCAATTGATTTTGAATGCTCTCAATAAAACGGGATGGAATCGCAATCAAGCGGCCGCTCTTCTTAAACTCAATCGCACCACACTGGTGGAGAAGATTAAGAAAAAAGGCTTACGCCCACCCAATGAGATTATCGTTTAGGAAAGGTCTTTTCCCATGAAGAATTTATTATTGATCGCGGTGCTTTTCGGCGCCGCCGCTTGCTCGACTTTAAAAAATCCTTATCGACAACCGAACGCGGACACCACACGCAGTGAATACTTTAAGGTGAGTTACAGTTATCAAGGGACGAATACGATCCGTTGTTATCAGCGCGCCAGCGGACAGGAAATCAATAGCAGCCACGAAAGCTGTTCCGAAGCGCCCATGATCTCCCAGGTGGTAGAACACGCCACTCCCGATCGATTCCTAAGATTGCTGGTTCATGGAAGTCAGCAAAAAGCAGACTACTGCATTTACCGCAGAACCAACTCGATTTCCGATATGAGAAACTGCGCCAATGCAGAGAAGCTCGATGTGTACGCGGATTCGACCGTGGCTGGGGGACATCCGGTTTTTCTCGCAGAAACAGGATACTGCGTGGATAGCGCTAATAATCTTGTGCTGGAAGCCAGCGCCTGCGAAGCTCGCCTGCTTCCAGAAACCACAGAAAAGACCGCCTTCCCGGAAAACATGCGCGATATTTCCAGCGAAGCTGTCCAAGAGATGAACCAATAAACCCTACGCTTTGAGCGCCTCTTCGATATCTTTTTCGATCTTTTTCGGAGAAGTGGCTGGGGCGTATCGGTCGATCACTTTCCCATCTTTTCCCACCAAAAACTTTGTAAAATTCCATTTGATCATTTCACTCCCCAATAAACCCGGAGCTTTTTCTTTCAGGAATTGATAAACCGGCTCGGCGTTGGCGCCGTTCACCTCGACTTTACTCATGATCGGAAAAGTCACTCCGTGGTTCTTACGACAGAATTCAATGATTTCGGAATCGGTTCCAGGCTCCTGGCCTCCAAACTGATTGCAAGGGAAGCCCACAATAGTGAAGCCTTGGCCTTTATACTTTTCATAAACAGCTTCGAGCTCATCATACTGAGGAGTAAACCCACATTGGCTAGCGACATTGACCACCAAAATCACTTCCCCACGATGATCCGCAAAAGAAAATTTATTACCACTCGCATCCTTCACATCAAATTCATAAATAGAATTCTTCATCAAACACCTCCCCCCCCCTCTATACCAGATGTCCGGCAGGTACGCCGATACTTTTTGAGAACCTGCGCGTCGTGATTGCGCGCCGGTTCTCAAAAAGTATCGGCGTACCTGCCGGACATCTGCCGGACTGTTAGAAAAGTGTTGAGTGTCTCAAGATTTGACAGTGGGGGCGGAGAGGTGAATTTTATCGCGGTCCTAAAACCGATCTACACGCTCGCTACACCACGAATTTCTTAAGTCACCTATCTGACTCATGATTTTCCCTGGTGGCATTGGGCTTGCTCTCTCTACAGCAGTATGAACTTTGGGGTGGGCTTTCTTTTTCTTTTATCCTTTGTCTTGGGGTGCAATGCTTTTGCGGCCTCCGGTGAGGTGTTTTACGAGCCGGTCCCAAGCTTTACCACAAGCCGTGCAAGTCTTGATCTTCTTGACGCCGATCTCCAATCCCAGTTGGTTCGCTACTCCGCTCAAAAACGCAAAGAAGAAAACGTTTATTACGATTGGGCGCCTCAGGAGAACGTTCGCGTCTACCGAGACTCTTTTATTCTCAAACGTTTTATGGATAAGAGTGCTCGCGGAATGATTAAGGCGGGTTTATTTCAAGGGACCTTCCTCGAAAAAACTGCTGATCGCTTTAAGGATGGAACACAGACAGGGATCAAAGTTTACGACGAAAAAGATATGCCGCATCGATTTGATTTCCGATTTGAAGCGTTTCAAGGATTCGCGCAGATCCAGTATACAGGATTTACTAAAGCTAAATTACGCTATGACATGGACGACGCGCGTTTGATGATGGTGTTTGAGCACTCTCTCTCGACCGATAAAACGATCGCCATCGAAACCGCTCTCACCGGAGCGGAGACGTCTCAATACGTCATGCTCAACTGCCGCTGGTAGATCTTAGAGATACTTTTTCCCAATATCCCGACGCATTTGCATGCCCTTCCAACGAGCCGTCTCGGCAAGGTCATAGCTTTTCTTGATGGCCTCGCGGAGGGAAGAACCAATTCCGATAATTCCCAAAACACGCCCCCCATTAACGACCCATTGATCGTCTTTTTTATCAGTACCCGCATGAACGATGTAGCTTGAAGAGGTCTGCGCCATCAAATCGCCTTCAATCACTGAGTTTTTGACTACCGACTGAGGATAACCTTCCGCCGCCATCACTACGCAGGCTGTAGAAATGTTTTTCCAACGCAAACGACGAATCTCCCCCTTAGCGATAGAAAGCATCGTCTGAGCCCAATCTCCGTCCAATAAAGGCAAAAGAACTTGAGCCTCAGGATCTCCAAAGCGAGTGTTGAACTCTAAAACCGATGGACCCTCCGCGGTCATCATGATCCCGATAAAGAGCACGCCTCTATAGAACAAATGACTCTCTCCCAGATGTTTAACCGTGGGAGTCACAATTTTATCGATGATGGTTTTGTACTCGTCTTCAGGCACAGGGATCGGAGCCACAGTTCCCATTCCCCCGGTGTTGGGACCAGTATCACCATCCCCAATGCGTTTATGATCTTGTGCCAGTGGCATCACTTCAAATTGCGACCCGTTGGTCAAAACGAAAAAGCTCAACTCATAACCCGGCATAAACTGCTCAAGCACAGCCTTGCTTCCAGCTTCCCCCAAAGTTTTCTTCTCGAAAAAATCCTCGGCCGCGCGCTTGAGGTCCTCAAGTTGAGAGCAAATCACAACACCTTTTCCGCCCGCCAAGCCATCGGCCTTGAGCACATACGGAGGGGTAAAGTTTGGAGCCGCTTCGAGAGTTTGTGCGACGGAAGTCACCACTTTAAATGCCGCCGTGGGTACACCGGCCGACTGCAGGAAGTTTTTTGTGAAGATTTTGCTACCCTCGAGCTGTGCGGCATTGGCACTGGGGCCAAAAACTAAAACCCCGGCTTTACGTAAGTCATCGGCGAGCCCGTCCACCAGCGGTTGCTCCGGTCCAATCACAACGAGATCAAAAGAAAACTTTTTGCACAGGGCGAGAACCTGAGATTTATCACTAATGTCGATTTTATGAATAATGGCTTGAACCATGCCTGGGTTACCGGGAGCCACATGCACTTCGGTGGTCGATGGAGAAAAATAAAGGGCTCTGACAAGAGCATGTTCGCGTCCACCTTGGCCAATAACTAATATGCGCATATTGATCCTTTACTCATTTTAAAATTGGCCCTAAATTACTGGGAATTGCCCTTCTCCGCAAATGAAAACTGATTTTGGGGAGATTCTACAGGAAGGATTTTATGAAGCCTTTTGAAGCCCTCGATTTTTACAACATCGACTCTCTCCTCACCGACGAGGAGCGCGCCGTCCGCGATTCGATCCGCAACTACGTTACTCAGAACATAATGCCATCAATCGCTACGCATTATCACAACCATACTTTTCCCAAAAATATCTTTAAAGAATTAGGCGCACTCGGAGCACTGGGAGCCAACCTTACGGGTTACGGATGTGCGGGCTTAGGTCATGTGAGTTACGGTTTGATAATGCAGGAGCTTGAGCGCGCCGATAGTGGAATTCGTAGTGCGATCAGTGTGCAAGGAGCCCTCTGCATGTTTCCTATCTGGGCTTACGCCAGCGAAGAGGTCAAAAATAAATTTCTGCCCGCGATGGCTCGTGGCGAAGTGATCGGTTGCTTTGGTCTCACCGAATCCGATCACGGCTCGAATCCTTCAGGCATGCAAACTCGGGCGAAGAAAAAAGGAAACGACTACGTTATTAACGGCAGCAAAATGTGGATCACTAATGGAGGACTTGCCGACATCGCTATTGTTTGGGCGAAACTTGAAGATGAAAGCGATCGCATTACAGGCTTTATCATCCCTACCAACACACCGGGCTTTTCAACTCGCACCATTGAAAAAAAATTCAGTCTCAATGCCTCGGTCACTTCTGAACTGATTTTCCAAAACTGCGTGATTCCGGGAGAGTATCGATTGAATGTCAGTGGACTTAAAGGTCCCTTTAGCTGTTTGAATCATGCGCGCTATGGAATTTCTTGGGGAGCCATGGGATCCGCGATGGCCTGTTTCGACGAAGCCAAAAATTATGCCCTCACCCGCATTCAGTTCGATAAGCCCATCGCTTCATTTCAACTGGTTCAGGCGAAACTCGTCTACATGTTAAGTGAAATCACAAAGGGCCAACTCCTTTCATACCAGCTTGGAAGAATGAAAGAGAACAATACGGCCACTCCTCAGCAAATCTCGCTGGCTAAAATGAACAATGTCTCTAAAGCCCTTGAAATAGCGAGAATCACCCGAGACATTCTGGGAGCCTCGGGAATCACTTTAGAATACCAATGCGGTCGTCACATGATGAATCTCGAGAGCGTCAACACCTACGAAGGCACTGAGGATATCCACCGCCTAATTCTCGGCGAACACATCACCGGAATCGCGGCCTTTAAGTGATTCGAGCCTGAAAGGACTTCCCTATCGCTTTGTCTCAATTCAATAAACAGCTGTCAAAAAACTAGACAGCTTTCCCTCGACAGTCGCTTTAAGCCGGCTCCCCACCTGGCATTCGCCATGCATTAGTAAAGCGTATGGGGAAGTTCGATTCTAACAACAAATTCTATATCGTGGCCTTCTGCCTGCTGATGGGTGGAGCCTTTGCGTTTATGGGGGCTGACAAAACAAAGACCCAATCGCAACGCTACGCTATGGATTATGACGATGATGGCCTAGAGGTCGCCTACAGATCGGGTGGCGATCGTGGTCGGCGCTTTAGAGAGGCCAAACCCAATCTTCCCACATCACCTAAAGTGAATTACGAATATATATCAAGCCCGACGGCCTATCAGCATGCAAACGCCTTTGTCTCGGAAGACACTAGTCATCTCTCACAAGTCGCAAAAGTGACCCTTGAGAAAGACAAAAAGAAAAAAGTTCGAATTTCGAAAGCGCGATTATCTTTAGCAAAAGCTAAGGAGTCCGCTCGCAAAAAGAAAATGTCAGACTCTTTATCTAATTCTTCTATGATCAACGGGGGTGGCACCGGACTCGCGGCAGCCAATCCTCAGCAAGCCCAACAAGAAAAGGAAAAAGAAGAAGAAAACCTGGATACCGTCGATTTTTGGGTCGATCCCATTTTTAGAAAAGTAGAGTACGAAGCTGTTATGAAGCTTATCGATTCCTATCAAATCAAGAAAGTTTCTCCGAGTGTGTTTTACACGGTCGTCGATGATATGAGTCACGATGAGCGCGATCAATTGCGCGAATACGGTTTATTAGCCTTATCCTCGACGCCCAGTGCACGGAGCTTTTCGCAACTCACTTGGATTAAACACAATGATACTGACGCTACTCTTCGCACGACGGCGAATAACGAAGTGGCGAATTACACCGATGCATCTCGACTCAACTATATTGTTACCGCATTAAAGGCCACTAGCTCTGGATCCCCACGAACAACAATTGAAGCCTTGCGTGTGGTTCGGGCCGCGACTGAAAAATACGCCCGCGGCATAACTCAACAGACCACACAACCCACTCCGGTGAAATCCAATTCCGCATCGGCAATTAGCAAGATTGCAAATGCGGCGGAAGTGATTACGACAACTCACCTCAAGTCCTCTGACGCGACCGTAAAGGCCGAAGCTCAACAAACGATGAATACGGTCAATCGTTACATCAACTTGTAATTTTGAGCTCCCCCACATATGATGGCGGGACATGCTTTACCTTCTCAGCTTAATTACCGCATTTCAAATGAGTCACGCCGAATTCCGCCTGACGAATAACCTTAATGCCGCTGATCGCACGCAACTGGTAAAGACGTTGGGACTTAGCACCTCTAGTAAAAATCTAACAAGCGTAAAACCTTTGGGAAGTGATAACGGATTGGAAGTGAGCTTCATGATGGAGATGATGGATATCGACAATGTCTCCCAATACATTACGAGCCCAGGAGATAATAATTTTTTGTACTACCCTAAGATCCTCATCGGTAAGGGATTGTTTGAACGCGCCGATATCTTTTTCCACTTTATTCCCTACACCGAGAGCTTAGGTCTTTCTGAAGTGGGCGCCATGTTTCGCTATAACTTTTTTCGCTCAAGCCAAAATTTATTCTACTCTTCGATTTTACTTCATGGAAGTAGCGCCAATTTTAACAACCAGCTCACCACTCGAAATATTGGTGGGGATCTTCTCATGGGTCTCGATTGGGAGAGCTTCGCTCTTTTCTCCGGAATTGGTCATGCCCGTTCCGTTGGAAAATTTAACGGTGGCACTTTTGGCGTCACGGATTCTATGAATAATCAGCAGGAATCGACAGCAACCCTGCACGTTTCCCTAGGTGCGGTCTTTCGCTATTCGATAATGAGTCTGACGCTGTCTTATGATCGCTATGACGAAGAAGTCTATACTGCTAAATTTGGATTTACTTGGTAGCTTTTTCGATAATTTGAGTGGTGGATCGGCCTTCGATAAAATTCAGAGACCACACTTGTCCCCCATAGCCTTGAACGTAGGTTCCGCCAACAATTTGCTCCACTTTCCAATCGCCACCTTTGACCAAGATATCCGGGTGAACTTTCCGTATTAATTCTTCCGGTGTATCTTGTGTGAAGATTTCGGCATGATCCACGGATTTGAGACCCATTAAAATTTCCGCTCGATCCGATTGGGTTTGAATGGGGCGCTGTGGCCCCTTTAAACGCTTAACGCTGTCATCTGAATTGACTCCGACGATGAGGACATCTCCGAGTTTTTTAGCCTCGGCCAAATAACGAACGTGACCGATGTGTAAAAGATCAAAGCAGCCATTAGTGAAAACGATTTTTTTCTTTTCACTGCGCCATTGATTTAAAACTGTAGTGAGATCGGGAGGCGTCCACATGAGCTTAGTAGGTTCTCATGTAGAGTTTAAGTCCGCTAAAGTAATAAGCCACATCACGCTTCGCGATAAACGAAACCAGAGGGACGATCACAAAGCCTGTGGCCGCAATCAAAATCATTCGTGCAATCACTTGGAACGGATAATACCAGTGGCCACGGTCGGGCTCCATACCCAGTTGAATATCAAAGGCCCAATCACCCAGAGTCGAACCCCAAATGCCCCGAGCGGCCATGTAGTACAAAAGATAAATCCCAAAAGTAATGGTCGCCACTTCCATGGACGTTTGCAGTGGTGTTCCCGGGTGCAAAACAACGGCGATCAAATCAATACCCGTGAGCACAACAAGTCCGACCATAAATAACGCCGTCAATCCCAGGATCACCAGACCATCCAGCAGCGCCGAAGTAAAACTCGACGAAACCGAAACATATTGCTCGCGCACTTCGACAGATTGGTGAAAGAAGGGCCGGCGGAAACCCACTTGAGGGAATGCTTTTTCTAAAGTGTTGTTTAGACTCACATCCACGCGCTCATCAAGAATGGCCGAGATTTCTTTTTCGGCCGAAAGATCTTTGTTGAGAGGAGACTCGTATTCGCTGCGACCGATGGGTCGATAAACTTTAACCACTTCTTTGCCAGAATTTTTTGGAGGAACTTTTTTCTCATCAAAAATATCCATCGAAGGAGGGAGGGCACTCATCAACTCTGCAATCGAATGACTTGTCTTTGATGGAGCTTTCGTATCCCAATCCACGGGCTTCTCGAAAATATCAGGCTTTACCGCTTCCCGTTTGGGAGAGACAGAAGGAGTGGCATCGGGTTTTGAGAGAAGATCCTCGGTGCGATAGGCTCCCGATTTGCGAGACGCCGTGGTGTTGACCTTGATGTTCTTAACCTCTTCGGCCTTTTTATCAAACCCAAGCCCCGTCGTGATCGGCTTAAAATCAAAATCATCCATTTCCATCTCACTGCTCCTATTTCGCATGCGGCTGTGATTTAGAACTGCTCTTATTTTTTCGGACGCTCATGGCCGAGTTCCGCTTCCCGCGGCTGTCTGAGGACAGGAGTGTCCGAAAAAATAAGAGCAGTTCTAAATCACACCCAGCTCATACTTTATGATGCCCAGCAAGGTGACGCAAGCCGTTTCGACTCGCAGCACCTGTTGACCCAATGAGACAGGAAAAAGGTTAATCGATTTAAACAGTTCCACTTCTTTGTGAGAGAACCCGCCTTCACTGCCCACGAAAATCCAGATATGATCGATCTTACCCTGAACCTCTTGAAGAGCGGCTTTTAATGAGCCCCCCTCACCCTCGTAGGCGAAAACTCCGGCGGTTTTCTCCTGAGTCTTAAACGTCTTTAAAAGCTCGTCCAAATGCACGGCCTCGGTCAAATTCAAACGATCGGCCCTGCCAGTCTGTTGAGTTGCCGAGATTAGAATTTTTTCGAAGCGCTTCCGTTTATCTTTAAGAAGTGAGGACTGTGTCTTAACAAAACTAAAATCAGAAAAGAAAGGATGAATAGAGTGCACACCCATCTCTACCGACTTTTCAAGGACGCCTTCGAGAGTGGCTATTTTAGGAACCGACAGCGCAAGATGAATATGCGGTTTGGGCAACGCCGGAACTTCGCGCCACTCAATAACCTTTGCAACACCCGATTTTTTTCCGACTTCGATCACTTCAACAAGAGCGGCCCAACCGGTGCTGGTCAAAACTTCAAATTTAGATCCCACATCCTGCCGACAAACCACACAGATGTGATGGAAAATTTCTCCATCAAAGGTAATTTGAGATTTCTGTCGATCAAGATCACCCAACCAATATCTACGCATAATCCTCCGGTACCCGGTACCTTTTGCGGAGGCACCGCATCGTTTTGTTTTAATGCAGGCATTCTATCCGCACACTCTAATTCTATGCCTAGAAAAATTATACCTATTTGCCCACAGGATCCCTATCATATTTCCGCTCGCTGCCACAACCAGGAGTGGTTTACTCTTCCCATGCCCGACGTTTGGAACGTAATGGAGGACTACCTTTATCTCGTCGGGCATCTCTATCAACTGCGGATCCATGCTTTTGTGCTCATGTCGAATCACTTTCATTTGGTTCTCACCGCACCCGAGGGTAATCTAAGTGACGCATTACTTTATTTTCTGCGAGAGACCAGCAAGGAGATTACGAGATTAACAGGTCGGATTAATCAAACTTATGGGGCGAGAAATTATAAAACTCATCTGTCGAGTTACCATTATTTTATAAATACCTATAAATATATCTATCAAAATCCACTTCGAGCCGGAATATGCGATCATGTGGAAAACTATCCCTATTCAACTTTGGCCGGTCTTTGCGGAAACAAAAAACTAATTATTCCATTGATGGAAGACACTTTATTGTTCGAACCGAATTTTAGAGACGATACATTGAAATGGTTGAATATACGTCCGAGCATTGAACACGAAATACAAATGAAAAAGGCCTTACGCAAGTCAAAGATGTTCTTTCCCAGCAATAGAAATACCGGCAAACCCAGCTCTCTTGAAACCGAGCTCCTATAATGACGTCTCGCATCCGCAAAAGGTACCGGGTACCTATTGGAGCCAGAAGCCGACCCATTCTTTCATGGCGATACGGTGTTTGACTTTGAGGGGCCAGTTTTTGGTGAAGTCGGCGAGGAATTCTTTTTCCCTCTCGAGGAGAATTCCGCTCAGGAGAATTTGGGTTCCGGGACCGGCGGCGGCTTTGATTTCGGGTTGCAGTTCGAGAAGAACTCCGTCGATGATGTTAGCGACGATCAGATCGAGATCTCCTGAGTAGGCCGTGATGTCTTCGTACCAATCGACATTTGTAATTTTATTGAGCGCCAGATTTTCGAGGGAGACGCGCTTACATTCAAGATCAATATCACTTTGCCCGATTTCGCTCACGCCCAATTTAGACATCACCATGGCGAGAATTCCCGTGCCCGTTCCGATGTCGAAGGCCCGAGTGACTTTTTTCTCTTTAAGCACTTGCGTGATCAATTGACTACAGATCTGAGTGGTCTCGTGCGTACCGGTTCCAAACGCCATTCCCGGATCGATAAACAATGGAATTTTAGCCTCGGGAGGAACTGGTCGCCAGCTCGGAACAACCCAGATATCGCCGTCACAAAGTGAGAAAGGTTCGTACCCTTTCTTCCATTCCTCTAACCAGTCCTTCGCCTGCTCGCGCACCACTAACACCGACGCTTGCGAAAATTTATTTTGAATCGACTCACGAATGCGCAATGGATTTTGCGAAAGATCAAAGTAGCCGACGAGATGAATTGATTTTTTAGGCTTCAATGTGGGATTAAATCGAACATCGGGCTGCTCGAAATCTAATTTTTCGCTCACACCGAGCGCGCCGATTTCGAAAAGATAAACCGTGACGTCGTCTTCTAACTCACGGGCGATATCGGAAACATAAACTTCAAAGTAATCACTGGTATTTGCGGAGTCCAAATTATTTTTTCTTAGACACTTGCGAGATGCTCGCCGGAGCACGAAGCGACGCTTGGGATTTTACAACCTGCGTGGCAGGCTTACCTGCTCTGATCGTGCGGCCAGGAGACTTTGCTTTTTTCGCCTTTGCGGAAGCTTTCGCTGCCAACGGAGCCGGAGCTTTTGCCGGTGCATTCGACTCAAGGCTCGCAAGGTGTCTTTTCCCTTCTGCAACGAGATCTTTAGCACTCGTTTTTTTATCGAGTAAAGCGATTTCTTTGGACTGAGGATCTTGTGAAGAGAGCCCTGCGTTTTTCACTGCGGCTCCCGCTTTAATTGATCCTAGATCCAAGCGATCGCCGACCATAAACGCTTCGTAATCTAATAAGGGTCGTTGCTCTGGAGTTTCCATGCTCAATTCGCGCGCCACACTCAACCGTCCGTCAGCGTGAATAATTTCCAATTCACCCACCTTCACCTTAAGATCACCAACGGAGGCATTCTTTAAAGGATCGTGGACCGGTAAGCGACGAAGAACTTCGACCGTCGAACCTTTTTGTAAACCCATCGCCGTTCCGCCATTGATAAAGTACTGACGATAAGATTTGTCTTGCTTAGAAAGTGGCAGATTTTTTCGAACTTCAATAATCACCGCTTCGGTGGCCGCTTTGACTTGAACCTCAATGATTGAGGTCATTACAAAAATCATGAGGATTACTGATTTATTCATTCGCCGACTCCGTCGTTAGATCAAAGTTAAGATGGTTTCACCACCTAATAATCTATCGGCTCATTTTGAGAATTTGATGACGAACTTTAGTCTAGTTCAAATAAAAAAAGCCCGCAGTTCTGCGAGCTTTATTTGCATTTTTCTGTCAGAGATCAAGCCTACTGACGAATGCCCTGAGGTTGTTGTGGCGGAGAGTATTGCTGTTGAGGCGCACTCTGTGTTCTCGCAAAGAAACCGCAGTTGTAAAGAGTGTCTGGAGAAATATCTACCGGCTGCTGAGTTTGGCGACTTAAGCACATCACTCCTACTAAATATCCATTCTCGTCCAGGAATGCAGGATTTTGTGGGTCAGGGTTGACCACCGTGAGAGATCGACCTACGCCCGATGGCATGCAGTTATTTCTTTGGGACAAATTGATCGAGTACGTAGCTGTGCAGTAAACATTTTGATCATGCACACAGTTGACCGCACCGTAAGCAGAAGGCCTTCGGGGAGTATTCGGAGCTTGTGGCACGGGCTGGAGTTGCATGTGATTTCGAACACTAAATGTTCCACTCACTCTCTGGGTTTCCCGATCCCATTGTTCCATTAAAGCTTGGATGCGAGCCTCTTCGGCCGGTGACATTTGCTCGTCATCTTGTTGCTGTGGACCCTGTGAACGCGGCTGAAACTGAGCGGGCATTCTCCAACTTCTGGGAGCGGATTGAGAGGCACACGCGACAAAAAGTGCAGATAGTAAAAGTATAGAAATGAATTTCATAAAACTCCCTTTTGATTCTAAAATTTAAGCATCAAATCAGGGATGCGACAATGGAAAAGCGATCCGTCGTCTCACCAAAGGTGAGCGCTTAAACATTCGCTCAGGATGAGAAAGCTCACTCTGGCTCAAGGCGCCCACTCAAGATGATGGCGCTGGATGTAGGCTGGGACTAAACTTCCGCGGTCGGAGGTTTCTTAGCAGGATGAGTGATGCGAACAGCGACTCCGGCCTCGGCCGCACGACTCTTAATAGAGTGGGCGCTTCCCTGGACAACTCGCTGCTGAAGCTTGCTAAAGATCGGCTCGCGAATTTCGAGTTTGTTATCCTGAAGTACGCACTGACGACCGGTCTTGTTCGTCACATGGATCATGATCGGAGCTTTTAAATTTGCGGTCATTTGCGTAGGATCTTCGGGAATTGTAATGATGCAGAAAGGACGAAGCTCTTTTTCGGAATTGGCCTTAAGCACTTTGAGATCGCTCGGGCTGATTCGAGATTGAAAGTTTTCAAGGAAAAGTTCGGGTTCTAAAACAGGGAATGCAATACTTGGTTCTTCGCAGCTCTGAAGCCAGGCAAAGATCTCATCATTAGGATCATCGAGTAATACGAATTTTTCTAGATCCACAAAACCTAGCAAACCTTCTGGGAACGTAATGACGTCCTCAGTACCAATCTCAATATTCCCAAAGCGTGATGTTTGGATTTGCATTTCTCCCCTCCCCCAGGCGAATCCCCAATCAATTCCCTGTTACTTTTAGTCCACAGGTAAGCCTAGCGGTTACCCAAATATTAGACTGTCCGGTGAAATAATTTCAAGTTAAATTTCTAGCCCAGAGACTAGGTTGCCGTGCACCTGGTCATAATTAAAGACAGGAGTTCTCGTATACCGGTTAACGGGTACACCCGAATTCCGGAATTAGAGGGGTTATTCGCCTTTGGGCGTTTTTAGCAATTGAGCGACAGCTTGAGATTTTTCGGAGGTCGACTGCGAGGACTGTTTGTTTTGATCTTGGATCGAAAGGTAAACTTCTTCGCGGTGGATTTTTGTGTCTTTGGGCGCTTCGATACCTAGGCGAACCTGCTTGCCCTTTATTTGAACAACGCGAATTTTGATGTGGTCATCGATTGCGATACTTTCGCCGAGTTTTCTTGTGAGAACTAACATGAAGCTCCTTCAACATCCTGGTCAAAGCGCAAATTTTGAGAAATTGCCCAGTAATAAACTGACCTATGTTGCTAACTTCACTACCTGATAAAGTCAAGAAGGCTTTGCTTAACCATCTTACCGGATGTCTGCAATGATGCCTCTAGTTGGTTCTGTGTCTTATTTAAATTGTTTACCAACTCGTACATGTCCACGTCCTCGATCTCAGACTGCACGACCTTCTTATCCACGTTGAGCTTTTGTAAAGTTTCTAACCCGGCGTTGAGAGACGAGATGCGAGATCCCAGTTCTCCTCGAGCTTGATTCACCTGTGAGAGAGCGCTGTCCAAATAATCCAAAGAGTTTTGCACGACGCGCTTATCGTTGGCTAAGAGACCCACTTCGAGATCTCTTAACGTTTCGAAAATGTTCACCGATTTATTACCCCAATGTCCGGCTTCACTGTTCGCGAGTGTCTGCGATGCGATGGAGGTTTCAACCGAGGCCGGTCCGCGAGTTTCGACATAGCCTTGCTCCTGCAACTTCTGTTGGTCTTCTTTCGACATCGGTGGAGCTACTTTTTGACCAAGGAATACCGTGCTGCCCGGAATATTCATTGTGATGTAAGAATTCTTATCCAGCTGAACTTCGATCTCGGAATCATCCCCAAAGTAAGTCCCCGTCATATCAAATGGAGTCTGCTGCGTGCTGTATCCCCCGAATAAAAAGCGATCGCCAAAGCGACGATTGGCAATATTCACCGTCTGCTCGTAAATCTGACGAATTTCTTTCGCAACGATCGCTCGCGACTCTGCACCATTAGCCGCATCATCCGCCTGGTCGATGGCCAATTCTTTCGCGCGGATTAAAAGCTCGTTTATCTGCCCTAAAGAGGTTTCCGAAACTTCGACAAACTCCTTCGCCGATAGAATGTTTCGTTTGTATTGCTCATAACCCGCAAGCTCGGTGCGAGCTTCTAACACTCGAGCTGCACCCAGTGGATCATCCGAAGGTTTATTTATCCGTTTTTGCGTGGCCGCCTGATTTTGGTGAACCAATAGATCCTGACGATTCTTTTGAATCGCGTTCAAGGCATGGTTATAGGTCATCTTATCGGCTACGCGCATTTTTTATTACCTTCTAATATTAAGGACAGTATCTAACATCTCATCGGCCGTGCGAATAATTCTGGCCGAAGCGTCGAATTGTTTTTGCCACTCAATCATACTCGCCACTTCTTCGTCGATATTCACACCACTGATGCTTTCGCGAAGATTTTCTAATTGTTTAACCACGCCCGCTTGAACTTCGGCTTGGCGGTTGGCCTTCTGGGTGCGAAGACCTAACTCCGCCACCATGCCATTGTAGTACTCATCGATGGAGGTGTTTCCATCGAACATTCCCTTTTTGTGTTGGATGTCGGCAATCATATTGGCAACGCGATTGTCACCGGGAAGATTCGGATCAAAGGCCGCAGCGATACGGCCCACATCCGCTTGAACTTGAGTATTCAACCGAAAATTAGCCGCTGCATCTTTATCATTCGCAAGGGGTTCAAAGAACTGAGTTCCGGCCATATTAAAGGCATTATAACCTTGCTCGTGAACATCATTGATCGATTTACCGAGAGTGTAAGCCATGGAATCAATGCGCTGCTGGAATCCGCGAACCTCTTGATCCCGCACATGGAGAACTCCACCGAGTTTTCCACCTTTAATTCGATCGGTAAGAACTAATGGCTCTGCGTATTCGTGATGATAATAGACGATATCGTAATCGCCTTCAGCTTTCGACTCATTCCCAGGAGTGGGCACTGCCTCTAAGCGTTTGGAATCGAGACCTGCTACTAAAATCGCATTATTGCCCGTCGAGATCGTGACAGTTTTATCTTCGCCCTCGGCCCATTTGATATCAATAAGCTCGCCCATTTTTTTAATCAAAAGATCTCGGCGATCTCTTTCGTCGTTGGAAAAGCCGCCGCTGATTTCGACTTTTTGAACCTGCCCGTTGAGCGTGGCGATCTCCGAGGC
>JAIEOS010000016.1 GCA_019750295.1 Bdellovibrionales bacterium
TGTGCGACATTATCAATTAACCTTACGCCTTCGATAAAAACGGCCGCCAGTCGCCGTCCTTTATAATCAGCCACATAATCTAAAGTAATATCTTCTTTGGCGAGGGCCTCTTTGAGATCTTGTTCGGTCTTCGCAGTTTTAAGTTGCTGGGCAAAGTATCGAGCTCGACGAATTCCATCTTCGCTCAATCTCTGATTGCGAGAGCTCAGAGCTAAACCTTCCTCATCGCGAACTGTGGGCACGGGACGAACTTCGACGGGCATAAAAAATGCCTGAACCATTCGCTGTATGATTTCCAGTTGCTGAAAGTCTTTTTCGCCCAAATAGATGCGGTGGCACCCAACGATATTGATCAACTTCATCACGACGGTCATCACGCCCTCGAAGTGTCCTAGGCGGCGAGCTTCAGCAAATTGCTCTTTGAGATGAATTTCTGTCAGAGAAAATTGGGACTGATCGCGATAAATTTCTTCAGCCTTGGGGACGAAGACGACGTCGGGATTGAGGGCCTCGAGAATCTTAATATCGGCTTCTAATGTTTTAGGATACTTTTCAAAATCTTTGGGATCGTTGAACTGAGTGGGGTTTACAAAAATACTCACTACCGTAAACTGATTCTCGGCCTTAGAGGTCTTCACGATCTCCAAGTGACCGGCATGCAATGCGCCCATGGTGGGGACAAAACCAATCGTTTTGCCCGGAGAGAATTGGCGCTTCTCTTTTTTCCATTGGATCATGTCATAAGTGGACTCGATTATCTTCATAGGTTCCTCTTACTGATACAATTCTTTGGAGGGAAATTCGTTTTTAGTCACCGACTCATGATACTCCGTCACCGCATTGAGAATCGTATCGTGAATATTTGCGAACTGTCGTACAAACTTGGGCACAAAATCTTTTTGCGCCCCTAACAGATCATGAAGGACCAGCACTTGACCATCTGTATGAGGACCAGAACCGATGCCG
Organism: Bdellovibrionales bacterium; assembly: GCA_019750295.1. Taxonomy (NCBI): domain Bacteria; kingdom Pseudomonadati; phylum Bdellovibrionota; class Bdellovibrionia; order Bdellovibrionales; species Bdellovibrionales bacterium. Next base: position 967 of record JAIEOS010000016.1, read on the forward strand.
ATCGTGGGAATAGAAAGCAGATGAGAAATCTTTCGTCCTAAGGCTTCCGGCACACACTCGAGCACTAAAGAAAAGCACCCGGCCTCCTCGAGCTTTTGGGCGAGAGCATGAAGACGCAGTGCTGAGCTCGTGTCTTTACCCTGGGCTTTGAAGCCCCCCAGTTGGTGATAAAACTGGGGCGTTAAACCGATATGTCCCATCACTGGCACACCGGAATCCACGATATGTTTAATAATTTTTTCTTGCCCCGGTTGAGCTTCGATTTTTACGGCGTTGGCACCAGCTTTGATTAAAAGTTCAACAGCGTCCATCGTCGGTTTCGTTCCCTTACGGTGGGCTAGAAAAGGCATGTCGGCGACGATAAACTTTTTAGGCGCCCCTCGTTTTACGGCTTCGACATGGAGGCACATCGTTCTCACATCGATGGGTATAGTTGTTTCGTGACCATGCATGACCATCGCTGCGCTATCGCCCACCAAAAGACAATGCACCGGCGACTGACTTAAAATTTTCGCCGACCAGGTGTCGTAACACGTCACCATAGAGATTTTATCTCCCGCGGCTTTCATTTTTCCAAAATCAAGGACAGACTTCATCGGAACCTCCAGAGAGAACAGATTTTTTAAGAGTCGAATAAACGTCTTGTAGCGTTTGGCCTTCGAGGGCCGCTAAATTTTTTTGAATCGTCACCTGGTCATTGCGAACCCATGGCCCCGTCAGCGAGGAGGTCGGCTCGTTGATGAGATTCTCGCAGATTTGTTTGAGGTAACTGTGAAGAATAGAGCGAGGTAAACCTAAGTTTTTCTCGAAAGACTCAAACGCATTTTGCCAGAGCACCGACGTGCCGTTGCCACTCAAAACGCAAAGGGAGTGGTAGAGTGCGGACTTCTCTGCCGATATTTGCCAAAATGGATTTTGTAACTGGGGAATCAATTCTTTAAGAGTGGGCTCGCCTTGGATTCCCACAAAAGGAACCGATTTCCACTGATCGATCCCCAAAGGTCGACGGGTGAAAGTCATTAACGGGTGGAGTTTATGCGCCAACGGAGTCACCAAGGCTCCCGAAAAATGGATGACCTTGTCTTTAGGTAAATTATATTTCTGAATAAACGCTTCGATCGCATCATCGGGTATGGCCAGGAGAATGCGGTCGTGAATTTCTAGGAAAGCCTTGAGCGTTTCATTTCCGAGATCTCGGTGCCACTGAGAATAAGCAATCTGTAAACTTTTAAAATAGGCCGAAAGATTAAGGGCCATTCGACCACGGCCGACGATCAGATAAGAGTATGAATTTGGAGGTACCTGTCGCATGATCAAGTCCTTATGTTTAAGGAGAGGTTTCTCTCCCCGCACTCTGTGGTAACGCCGTTATCTTAAGCATTCTATATGCAATGCGTTATTGAGCTACTTTCCTCCGCCTTTTTGATTTAAAAGCGAAGCCACGACCAGGGAGTTTACCGTGAAAAAAGCAAACATGATGATCGGCCTAGCCTTGTTGGTGATCACGGGGTGCATCGGTTTTTTGTTTTTGAACGGGATCGGTTTAAGGTTCGCGAAATTGATTAAGCCCTCTGTTTATGGAAAAGAAGCCGCCGACGCGGTAGTGATTCGCATGTTCCCGGATCTTTCCGAAAGAAAAATTTTAATCCTTGGGGTTCCCACCGATCAACCGGAAGCGCAAATTTTTACGGATCATCTCAAGGACGCCTACGCTCGGCATTTTAAAGAAGAACCTCGGATGATCACAGACGTGGAAAAGTTAGAGACTTGTAAAGGACCCTGTTGGTTGGTCACCCGCTTAGAGGAGGCGCACTCTTTGGACGATGACCGCTTAGAGTACAGAAATCTTTCGAAGAATTACCTTTCTATTTTTATCTTCGACAAAAATGCCGATCCCTCGGAGGAGTGTAAAGCCAAACTTCGATTGAATCTGAATTGCTTACACGATCTTTCCATTCGCGAAGCCTCTCGGAAAATGAAAACGCAAGACCCTTATTTCTTTTTAAATAAGTACGCCGACAACAATTTTTTCGTCTTTATCGGAAAGCTTTAGTGACCACGTTCTGAGCGCCGGCGTTGGACGGCTCGAATTAATCGATCGATTTGCAGCTGGTCATGGTTCCTCTCATCCGTCCAAGTGACGAGATGGAAATCATTTCCTCGAAGATATCCGGCGGCGCGAATTGCCCCCACGGCCCCTGAGCCATGAATACGAACTTTAAAAATATTTTCTGAAGACAGTATGGAGGTGATTCCGTTCATTTTTAATCCGACTCGACCGAGCATAATGGAATGGAGAATCTGTGCTGCCGCTCTCCGATGCTGAGGAATATCACTATGGAATAAAGAATCGACAACTTCTGCGGAGAGAATCACTCGTTTGAAGACCGGGTCTTTCCCGAGAATTAAATAGGGCGTCTCGGGGGAGGCCAGAAATGTATCCGCGCGGATGTCTTCAATGGTGCGAGTTTCCGTTTCTGCTGGTCGTGAAAAGATTTTTTGACTCATCAGGCGCGTTTGGCGTTTTAACTCTTGGAGTTGTAAATGAAGAAGAGTGGCGGGGGTAGTTGCCATGCCAACAAAGAGTTCCTCCATTTGCTCCATAAGACGGAAAACGCTTTCTTGAAACTGAGTTCGTGACGGCCCGGCGGTCGCATCGAGATCTTGTTGTAACTCGGCTTCAATCTGAGTGAGCTGCTCCAGTGGATCAATCACCTTCTCGAAGATCTCCGTGCACTGAAGAGCATGCGCGGTAGATCCTACAGAACTGATAAATAAATAGACAATGAAGACAACCCAAAAGCCCAATTTTTCTGACATACACGTCCCAATAGCAACGTCTATGCCGTAAACGTGGTTCATGGAAGATCTAAATTAAGATTCTATATAATCTTCAAGGTTCAAGTGCAGAGCCAACTCGTGGGCGAGCGGACGACGAATCGCACGGTAATAGGTCCTAGGGGACATCTCCAAGAGATCTTTAAGCGTTGGCATATAGATGTCGGCAAAGCGATCCACTTGATGAGCGAAATAGCTTTCTTCGTTTCCAGCTCGCATGATTTGACCCCAGTAGGAGTTATAGATGGACTGGGTTTTTTCAATCAGTTGACTGATCTGAGAATCGATCTTGGTGACTTCGTCCTGCATCTTTTTAAGTTTACTCGTCGCTGGTGTTCCAGTTTCGATTTCTTCGGAAGTCACGCGGACGATTTCTTGCTCGACCGGCGCTTTTTGCTTCATCAAAGCCTGAATTTGCAACTGGGCGGGGTTGGCTTTGCTGAGGTGATCAATCTCTTGCTCGAGCTCATCAATCACGAGTGCGGTCCGCCACTTGCAATCTTTCTTAAGTCGAACCACATCGCCATA